>NZ_CP073588.1:4232500-4517500 GCF_021560015.1 Shewanella vesiculosa
CACCGCATCACAAATTAAGACCATGATCACCCGAATGGGTGAGGGTACTAAGCTGATCTGCAGTGGTAATTTAGCGCAAATAGATTCGACTTACTTAACCGCAGTGACGTCAGGCTTAACCTACATAGTCGAGCGTTTTAAAGACTTTGAAGGCAGCGCTAATATTTATCTCAATGGTGTGGTTCGTTCACGATTAGCTGAATTTGCTGAGGAGCATCTGTAGTCGGTTAACCAATAGAAAGCGTTATCTGCACCAAAGAAGCTGATATTCTCTTACATACATAAGGTTACATTGGGTAACCTTATGTATTATCACTCTTTTAAATAAGTCTTAAGGTTTGTGATGTTTACTGGCCGCAGGTTGGGCAAGTCCCTTGGGCTATTAATACATGTGCTTGAGCTTATGTTCCTGATATCATAATCAATAGTTTTATATTACCGAATTTTTTGGTGTTATTCGTTCGACAGCGGGTCTTTCTTACGCTGTATCAAGGGTGGTTAATGAAACCGACTGAGCCAGATTTACAACTAAAATCTCCTATTCAACGTAATTATAACCGAGCGGTGTTCTACACTTATATCGGGGTAATTGTGATGGCGTTACTGACGGCAGGCATTATGTTTGAACGTCAAAAAGAGCAGCAAATTCAACAGCGAGAAGAGCAGGTTGCCCGTCATGTTATGCAAATCGACTTATTGCTCGAGTCGAGTATTCGCGCAGTGAAAAGTTTACGTGATGTGGCTGTTGATCATTTACGCTTGGGTGAGTTTGTGCGTAAACAACGCTTACCAGAATATGAAAAGTTTAACGAAGATGGCCAGTATTTTACCTTAGAACCCAATTACGCTAACAGCGGCTTGCCATTTACTAACATGGGCAGGATTACTGGTGCGGGCTCACTAGAAGGACGTAGTGAGAGCTTCTACCAAGAGTTGGAAATGCTGTTTGAGCTATCATTATCTTTCCCCGTTGCCAAAGAAGCAGCCCCTAAAGCCTCATCAATTTATTATATTTCTAAACGTCGAATGATGTCATTTTACCCATGGGAAAGTAATGACTTACGCTTTAGAGATGAATTACTCAATAAGAAACAGTTTCAATTATCGACCCCTTCAATGAACCCGCAACGCAGCGTATTTTGGAGTGAGGCCTACATTGACTCCGCCCACAAAGGCTTAATTACTACGCTAGGTTTACCGGTATATTTAGACGATGAGTTTATTGGTTCGATTAATTTAGACATGACCTTATCGTCGTTAGATAAGCAAATTCGTACTTACTTTAAAATGCCTGGTACGGTGATTTTGCTTGATCAGCAAAACAATATTTTATCTCACAGTGACTTTGATTCTAATGAGATGAATAAGGTTTATCACATTAGCCAGCGCATTCCGGCAGAGTTACATTCGTTGTCTGAATCTGAGTTATTTGATGCCCACGAAGGCATTTTACGTAACGGCTATTATATTCACAGCGTTGCACTGCATAACGCCCCATGGCGCTTGCTGTATTTGCAAGATGAAGATGATTTATTTAAAGATTCGTGGGACAAGCTGCAACTGAGCTTTTTGTTAGTGGTGCTGGCCCTGTCACTGCTGGTCACTATTGTGCATTGGCAAACGCGTCGTGCATTCGTTAGCCCAGCTTCACGCTTGCTCACACACTTGGAAGCGTGTTCTCAAACACCAATCAGACCGCCGGAAAAAATGACTCATGGCTGGGAGCCGTGGTTTGCACTGGTGAGCCGTATTTTTGAAGAAAACCGCCAATATACTCATCATCTAGCCGAACAAAATAAACGCCTAGATAATTTAGTGGCGCGCCGAACTCAGCGTTTACGTGAAACGACTGAGCGCCGTGAACGTGAATTTGCACTACTGCGGTCATTAATCGACTCAATCCCTGAAGCGATTGTGTTTAAAGACAAAGAAGGTAAATATTTAGGCTGTAACAAATCAGCAGAAAGAATGCTGGGTTACTGCGAAAATGAGATTATTGGCTTAACCTCATCAGAAGTGGTTAGCCCAGAGCAGGGCCAGCGTATTGGTGAGGAAGATAACAAAGTATTGACCCAACAGCATTCATTACGTTACCAAGAGCGGGTGAATATTGAAGGTAAACCAGTATTACTCGATACCTTTAAACTGCCATTTTATAATCGCCGTGGCGACCTATTAGGTTTGATTTCCGTTTGGCGTGATATTACTCGTGAATACGAGGCAGCTGAACAATTGCGGATGTCTGAGCAACGTTATCATCTTGCTATGGATGCGGTAGAAGATGGATTGTGGGATTGGTACATTGATTCGGAACAGATTATTTGTAACCCGGCCTTCTATTCGATGTTGGGTTATCAAGCCCATGAATTTCCGCCATTACTCGAATCAATCGATGAATTGTATCACCTGACGATCGTGACCGGGTGCAGGAATATCGCTCTCAGTATGTGCGTGATCCGGTTGGTACTTATGAAATTGAGTTCAGAATGCGCGGTAAAAATGGCCAGTATTACTGGGTGTTATCCCGTGGTCGCGCCGTCGAATTTTCTGAGGACGGTTGCAGTAAGCGGATGCTCGGTACTCATAAAGACATTACTCGTCAGAAGAGTAACGAAGTGGCCTTGCTCGAAGCCAAACAAGATGCTGAATTGGCCAATATGTACAAAAGTGAGTTTTTGGCTAACATGAGTCATGAAATTCGCACGCCAATGAACGCGATTATTGGCATGCTGCAGTTGGCGCAACGGACTAATTTAACCCCGCAACAGCAAGATTACCTTCATAAAGCTGGTTTCTCAGCGCAGTCGTTACTGCGTATTATCAACGATATTCTAGATTTTTCTAAAATCGAAGCCGGTAAATTAGAGTTAGAAAGAGTCGCTTTCCCGCTGGATAAAGTGCTTGATCATGTTATTGATATTAATGCCATGAAAGCGCAAGAAAAAGGCGTTGAATTACTGCTGTATGCGCCTGTCACCGCAGGACTTATCCTGTACGGCGATCCACTGCGTTTAGGCCAAGTCATCGTTAATTTATTATCTAATGCGGTTAAATTTACCCAAACGGGTGAAGTTGAGCTGGGTTGTGAAGATGTGGGTGAGCGTGACGATCGCATTACCATGAAGTTTTGGGTACGCGATACCGGTATTGGGATCAGTAAAGATCAACAAGCAATGCTGTTTGATGCCTTTTCACAAGCAGATGGTTCAACCACACGTAAATATGGTGGTACTGGTTTAGGTTTATCGATCAGTAAACATTTAGTGTCGATGATGGGCGGCACCATGCAAGTTGAGTCCGAGCTAGGATCGGGCAGTACCTTCAGTTTTACCATTAGCTTTGAAATTGCCGAAGAACAAGTCGTCGAGCCATTAGTGGTGCCAGAACAATTAAATAATCTCACTACACTGGTGGTTGATGACAATCCAAGTGCATTACAGATTTACTCTACATTAATGACAGATTTCAGCTTTGGAGTGAATACCGCCGATAGCGGCCAAAAGGCTCTGGAGATTTTACGTAAAAAGCCGGTCGATTTATTATTGCTAGATTGGATGATGCCAGAAATGAACGGTTGTGACGTGATTAAAGCCGTTGATCAAATGATTGAAGACGGCAGCTTAGAAAAACGTCCGATTATTATTTTAATGACAGCTTATGCCGCAGAACCATTAGACCATGAATTACAAAAAGATTCTGTTTATGCGGTATTACAAAAACCGTTCAAAGCTTCGGCCTTGTTTGATGAAATTATTAATGCTTTTGCCAAAGAGCCAAAGCTTAATGCTATGCCGGTCATTATTGAAGCCGAACCTACTAAAGCATCCGGTTTAGTGCTATTGGTTGAAGATAACTTTATTAATCAACAAGTGGCATCTGAATTACTCAAAAGTGCCGGTTATGAAGTGGTGATTGCCGATAATGGCCAAGTGGCGTTAGATGTGATCGATTCTAAGCCGTTTGATGCAGTGTTAATGGACATTCAAATGCCAATAATGGATGGATTAACCGCTACCGCAGAATTACGCAAACGTTTTAGTAAAGAACAAATGCCGATTATTGCCATGACTGCCCATGCAATGTCCGGTGATAAAGAGAAAAGTTTAGCCGCAGGCATGAATGCCCATATCACTAAGCCAATTGTGCTTACTGAATTATTTGAAACCTTATCGCATTGGATTACATATAAACACAATCATCAAGACGAGTAGTCTTTTGACGATAGGACATTACCGACAAGGAGATTAATTATGGTCCGCCGTAGTATTTCATTGGCACTGTTGCTGGCAATTACGCCAGCAACATTATTTTCTACAGCCGCAATAGCGGCTAGCGACTCAGCCCAAACAATAATCAACAATGCTGAGGCTGCAACAGGCTTTATCAATCTATTTTACGATGCTAAATCCGCTGAGTTATACCTACAAGCAGATAAACTCAATCAACCCTTTTTTATTGCTGACCAGCTTACCTCATGGTGTGGGTTCCAATGATATTGGTTTAGATCGTGGCCAATTAGGCCAAACCCGCATGGTGCAATTTGAACAGCACGGCCCTTTCATTATTTTAAAGCAGCTTAATCCTAATTTTCGCGCCTCTAGTGATAATGTCGCTGAACGCCAAGCAGTTACACAAGCCTTTGCGGAGTCGATTTTATGGCGCGGTAAAGTTGTGGCAGGTAAAACGGCAATCGTTGCAATTAATGACCTAGTGATTAATGATTTGCATGGTGTAGCTGATGTGTTGGCGGCAACCAATCAAGGCACCTATAGCTTAGACCGCAGCCGTTCCGTCATTTTACCGCAAGGGATTAAATCGTTTGCACGTAATGCAGATGTTGATGTTAATTTAACCTTTACGGCTAGCAAAGCGGGTAAGCAAGTTGAGCAAGTCACTCCAGACGGTAAAATGCTGTCTGTACGGGTGCGTTATTCATTTGTACAACTGCCAGAGGCCGGTTATCAAGCACGCAATTATCATCCTATGAGCGGTTATTTGTCTGATCAATATGCCGATTATTCTACTGCGGTTGATCAACCGCTGATACAACGTCATTTATTACGCCACCGATTACAGAAGGTCACGCCTGGGGATGCGCCTAGCAAAGTGGTTAAGCCCATTGTGTATTACCTTGATCCCGGTGTACCAGAGCCGATCCGCAGCGCCTTACTCGAAGGCGCCCGCTGGTGGGAAACGGCCTTTACTGACGCTGGCTTTATCGATGGTTTTAAGGTGGAATTACTGCCCGAAGGTGCTGACCCTCAAGATGTGCGTTATAACATGATCCAATGGGTACATCGCGCCACCCGAGGCTGGTCATATGGCGCAGCGGTTACCGATCCGCGAACGGGTGAAATTATTAAAGGTAATGTCACTTTAGGCAGTTTGAGAGTTCGCCAAGATCACCTCATCGCTAGGGGACTTATTGCTGGATGGCCAGATCGTAAAGCCGCCGCCGACGCGGCAATGGCATTATCACTTGCTCGTATTCGTCAGTTAGCCGCGCATGAGGTGGGCCATACTTTAGGACTGGATCATAACTTTGCCGCATCAACAAATGATGATGCCTCGGTGATGGATTATCCGCACCCATATGCCAGTATTCAAAACGATAAAATCGATATCGCCACCCCATATCGTGAAGGTATTGGTGAGTGGGATAAATACACCATAGCGTATGGTTATGGTGATATAAAACAAACGGATGCATTGTTAACATCGACCTTGACTAAAGGTTTTCGTTATATTGGTGAAGCAGATTCTCGCAGTGTTAGCGCCAGTAATGCATATGCCAGTTTATGGGATCGCGGTAACGATGCTGTTGCTGAGTTAGTGCGTTTAGAAACCGTGCGCCGTAAAGCGATTGACGATTTTAATTCAGATGCATTATTAGCCGATGAGCCCCATGGCGAATTAGCCGATGTGTTTGTGCCTATCTACTTGCTGACTCGTTATCAAATCGACGCCGCAGCGAAGTGGATCGGCGGAACAGATTACAGTTATCAACAAGTCGGCGCTGGTGTACGTTGGAATTATATTCGCCCTGAAATGCAATTTGCTGCACTCGATACCTTGTTGATGAGTTTGCAAACCAAGAGTTTATTAGTGCCGAGTAATGTGTTGCAAGCTTTGGTACCTAAAGCGGGAAACTATGCTAAAACCCGCGAAAGTTTTGGATCAAACTTAGGTGTGATTACTGATCCCGCTGCGATGGCTGAAGTCATGAGCCGTCATGTTGTGACCCAACTATTAGCGCCAGAGCGTTTAAATCGAGTCAGTCAGGCCTATATGGGTGATAGTCAGCAGCTGTCGGTGGTTAAATTAGTTGATAAACTTGTTGGCGCAACCTTGTACCAAGATTTACCTAGTGGACAAGGCTTAGCAGAGCAAATGCGGGTGAACACCGTGGTGATTGATGGCCTATTAGCGACGTATCATAATCCTAAAACAGCCCCTGAAGTGAAAGCCCAGTTGGCGGCAAGAGTTGATTATATTATCAAGCAGCTTAAACGCCGCAGTAATCGTGGTAGCGATTATCAATCAGCACATTATGATTGGTTATTTCAAGGGATAACCAAAGGGATGGATGACTCAAGTTATCGACTCATTACTAAGCCTGTGGACATGCCACCTGGCTCGCCGATTTAACATAGCCCATTATTTTTAACTGCTAATAATTTTGACGGCTAATAAAACGCGACCCTATCGGGTCGCGTTTTAGCTTGTGGCAGCTTAAAAACATGCTTGTTATGTGGTTAAAAATATTAAAGTGGATACCGGCATATAGTTTCATCACTCATTACGCGCAACTTTATGATCAATTACTTTAGGGTTTTTAGGATAGAAGTTATCTGCTTTACGATCGATATGGCTAAATTGACGGGTATTCTTGTAGGGCAGTTTCATGAAGCCTGAAATCCCATGACCTTGAATTTTATTGGCATGAGCGATAATACGATCTAAACAGGCCCGAAACGAAGCTTGTTTACGTGGATTTAATAACCGTAAATAGCTATGAATTTTTAAGTGGTTTGGTAGCGCTTCAAAAATAATACAACCTGTGTGATGTATTTGGTTTAACCAGCCAAGTTCTGTCATGATTTCAGCTGGTAGTTCTAAGTTTTCTTCTGGATCTTTTCCGTCTTCAAAATATGAATGCAGCCGAGATTTGTCTTCTAAAGTGGGCACATCACCGACTTCAAAAGGCATTTGCAGTTCACCGGTTATTTTATATTGGTGCTCAGTGCTTTTTCGCTCAAGATGCAAGGTATCTTTAGCATTGAAGAAACAAGCTTTAAATACTCCGATTCGTTTAATTCCCCGCGCCATAGTGACCATGTTATTCACCGCTAATATTAACGGTGCTTTGCTGTC
Source organism: Shewanella vesiculosa (assembly GCF_021560015.1). Classification (NCBI taxonomy): domain Bacteria; kingdom Pseudomonadati; phylum Pseudomonadota; class Gammaproteobacteria; order Alteromonadales; family Shewanellaceae; genus Shewanella; species Shewanella vesiculosa. The sequence goes on from NZ_CP073588.1 coordinate 4,239,875, forward strand.
GGGATCGTAAATGGCTAAATTGGAGTCAATAAATACCCCTGATTCTTGCCAATGGATCACGAGACCACCGACAATCGGATACTGTGCTAAACGGCCTACTGCAGCAATAAAGCCTTTTTCGGTATCAGCCATACCGGCCATAAAGTTACGATAATATTTATCCAGTTGCACATCATCCATTTTAGCAATGGGATCTTGAGTATTGTGCTCTTTTAAAAATGATTTTCGTGAACTATAACTCACGGTTTCAACCGTTTTTGAGCGCGGTTGGGCCCACACTGGAATGTCGGGGGTTAACGGCGGAGTCGATAATATCGGTAAATGCATTCTATGGCTGTGACGCAGACTTTTGAGGAAATAATCACCAGCAAGATTGCGCCGTTCTACATCGTCACTGAGCATTGCATCGAGTGTTTTTGCCAGTTCTATGGGCAATCCTATGCTGGTGGCTGGAATGACTTTGGTGCCGAAACGACTGATTTGGCCTGACGCGAGTGCATACAGGGTTGCTGCTGCGCCTTGCTCGTCAAATCTTGGTGTTGATAATGCGCCACTCAGTTGCTCGTCACCAATAAAGTAAACATCTCCCATGCGAGCATTGGTATGCTGCTGATCGCTGGATAATAAGGACATAACATTGTCATCAACCGCGCGGTTGTGTTCATCTCGCTGAGCAAATACCGCAGACCCCCAATCGATTAATGATAGCTTGTCGGTTTCAATATCATAAACTAAGTTCGATGGCTTAATATCGCCGTGTACTAGAGGCTTGCCTTTGCGCAGATAATATAAAATATTAGCTAATTGCCTGGCAATACTCACCACCATTACAGGGGGTAAGGCACCTAATCGCTGACAAATTTTGTCTAAATCTTCGCCTTGAGCCCGCTCCATGACTAATATTCCCTGCTTACCTACGCGTTCAAATTTAATTGCTCCAGGCACGTTAGGATGATGCACTTGGCTGAGCATATAGGCTTCTTCTTCCAGCCTATCTTGAACACTTTGGGGTAAATTTACTCTTGAGAATTTAAACACATGCGACTGGTTAAACTCATTGACTCCTGCAAACACAAAACCATAAGCGCCTTTACCAATAAATTCAATTTGTTGATATCCCAGCTTGCTAAGCTGTTGCTTACACAGACGAACCCAGGCTTTATGCTTACGGGCGTCATTAGCGCTTAGCAGGTAGATAGACTGCTCTTCGTTAATATAAAAGTGCTGCAGCTGCGGTGTTTGCAAAGGTTAGCCTCCATTGACTGTTAACTCATTAAACCTTGATTAACCTTACGACGGCAAGTGCTGGTTATTTAAAACATGCGATTCCATTGATATATCAATAAAGTCTATTTAACCTTTTTAGCTGCAAATCACTCAAAGAGCCCATATCAGTCGCTATTTTTAACTGATTAACAGCGGCTTCCTATCTAAAAAAATCCGATATGTAAACCTTGACCTATATCAAATCAAAATGAATCAACACTGGGTATTATGGTTGCAGCAGTTAATGAATGTTTTTTGTGAGAGGTTATATGCATAATATAAATAAAGCTGAATTAATTCAGTTGTTTAATTTTCCTCGGCAGCGAATTTTACAGTCTATGGAAGTGACCCATTGTCCGCATGCGGTATTTTTTAATCAAAGTGATGAGCAATGCATAACATGTCATCAGGGTGAAGAATGTGTGTGGATTAATCATAATGATGAAATGGTCGCACTTGAGTTGAAGTCAATCGACGAATTAAAGCAGCAATTATTAATCGCAGTTGATTACATCGATTCTAATTTAAGCCCACACCATATGTCGCGAAGAAAGTGCCAATGTGAAAACTGTCGTTGGTTAAGGCAAGTACAAATGACTCTAGACGGCAAAGCCTAGGTCGCATATTGCTAAATCAGTAACGGCAGTTGCATCCCTTTTTTTTAGTCTTTAAAGTAGCCTGCACAACACTAGCAACTTGACTGAAGAATAGCATTATGGAACCCAGCTTTTGGCATGAAAAATGGCAATTACAACAAATCGGTTTTCATTTAAACCAAGTGAACCCATTTTTAGTAAAATATTGGCCGCATTTGGGCTTACCTGAAAATAGTGAGGTGTTTGTTCCTTTATGTGGTAAATCGTTAGATATGTTTTATTTGGCCGAACAGCGTCATACGGTGTTAGGCTGTGAATTAAGCTTAATCGCGGTAAAAGATTTTTTTACTGATAACGATATAGTGTATCAAGAGTCTCGTATTAATGATCACGCGGTATTCTCTGCCGAGCAAGTGACCTTATATCAAGGTGATATTTTTACTCTACCTTCCCAATTAACATCATCGATTAGCGGCTTTTATGATCGCGCGGCACTGATTGCTTGGCCTGAAGAAATGCGCCAACAGTATGTTCATACACTAGCGGCACTAGTGCCTGCTGATGTTAGTGGTTTACTCATTACCCTTGATTACCCACAAGAAACCCTAAAAGGACCACCGTTTGCTGTGAGTCCAACCTGGATTGAAACCTACTTAACAGCTTATTTTACGGTCGAATTACTTGAGTGTGCTGACGTGTTGGCCGATAACTCTAGGTTTGTTTATAAACAGGTGCCTTGGCTTAATGAAGCTGTGTATAAATTGACTCGAAAATCATAACAATGCCCCCAAAAACCTACCGATATACTCTGTAGGTTTTTTAGGTTCAATAGTTTGTTAAGCCATTGTAGTGGAGAGCATAAGGATTATGCTCTCAGCGTTATCTATGGACACAAATCGATTTCAGCGTCGGCATAAATTGCCGCAAAATGTGCCAGCTCACGGACCGAGTCTAGCTGTACAGGTAGAGTAAGAGCATAACTAAGGCCAAACCAAGGGTTAATAGTAACAGGCTAAGTCAGCTATTTTCTGTAGGCTACCACATGAATAATCAAAGGATCCGCAATGAACTTCAGTGATAAACCTGACCGCAGATGGTCAAAAGCCCATAAATGGGAAAAATACAAAGGTACAGATATATTGCCTATGTGGATTGCTGATACTGAGTTTCGCTGTGCAGAACCTATTTTGTCTGCCTTACATCAGCGCATTGATGATGGCCTTTTCGGTTATACCTCACCGGCTCACGATACCGATGCCTGTGAGGCCGTTGTGGCGTGGTGTCAACGTCAATATAACTGGAAGATTGATCCCAGTTGGCTAGTGTGGACTCCGGGTGTAGTGCCGGCGTTTAATGTGGCTATAAAAGCATATTGCCAAGCAGGGGATACGGTTATCGTACAAACACCCAATTATCCTCCTATATTAGCTGCAGCGGGTATTAATCATCTCAACCGAACCTGTATAGGCTCGATAAAAGTGGCAGGGCGCTGGACACTCGATTTTAGTGCTTTAGAAGCGGCGGCCGCGGATCCTAAAGCCAGCTTATTTATTATGTGTAATCCAATGAATCCGCTTGGAACAGTCTTAAACCAAGCAGAACTCGACACAATTGCAGCAATATGCACAAAGCATGGCGTCATGCTGTGTTCGGATGAAATACACTGTGATTTAATTTTAGATGACGTGCCACATTTACCCGCCAGTGCGCACCCAGAGTTGGCTGAGCATTCAGTGACATTGATGGCCGCGAGTAAAACCTTCAATATTGCGGGATTAGGTACGTCTTTTGCTATTATTCCCAACGCAAAATTAAGAGCCGCCTTTAACCATGCCGCCCGTGGAATTATGCCATCGGTCACTGTGACAGGCCTTACTGCCACCAATGCAGCCTTCAGACATTGTGATGAGTGGCATCAACAACAAGTGGCTTATTTAACAGAAAATCGCGATTATTTAGTCACTGAAATTAACAAAATCGACGGTTTAAAAGCTATCGCACCCGCGGCGACTTTTTTACTCTGGGTTGATGCCAGCGGGTTGCAAGTTACCGATACGCAAGCCTGGTGTGAAGCCAAAGGTGTCGGCCCATCAGCGGGCAAAGACTTTGGTGATAAAGACTGTTTTCGCTTGAACTTCGGCTGTTCACGAGATTATTTAGTCGAAGCCATTAAAAAACTGCAGGGCAGAGACGTTTAACCGCCGGCAAAACTTTTGTTTTTTACGGGTAATATCAATATAAAGTAAAAAAATTGACCCTTCATCCAGTAGTTACTCGTATAAATGTAGAATAAGAATTAAGGGAACGTGTTCCACGATGACATTACCTATACAAAACGCTCAAGAAATGGCTAAACGATCGACAACGTTTGTTGACTCTGGAGCATTGCGCAGAACCCCTAAACTCAACAGTGGCACCGTGGATGATAAGCGCCAAGAAATAGCGCTTTACTTCACCAACACCTTTGATACCTATACGCAACTGTTTGATTGTTTGCGCGATGATGCCGGTTTTTATCAAAAACCTATCCCCTTGCGCCACCCGCTTATTTTCTATCTTGGGCATACGGCCACTTTTTTCATCAACAAGCTACTATTGGCAAAGCTGATACCTGATAGGATTAATCCTCATATGGAATCAATTTTTGCGGTGGGTGTTGATGAAATGAGCTGGGATGATCTGTCTGAAGACAGTTATGACTGGCCCAGTGTTGCTGCGGTAAAAGACTATCGCGCTAAAGTACGTGCCACAGTATTAACATTAATTGATACCTTGGACCTGGTGCTACCCATTGATTGGGACAACACTTGGTGGCCTATCGTCATGGGTATTGAGCATGAGCGTATCCACCTTGAGACGTCATCGGTACTCATTCGCCAACATGAATTAGCCAAAGTCCAGCCATTACCTCAATGGCAAGCTTGCAAAGATACTGGCCAAGCTCCAAAAAATAAACTTATCAGCGTTGCCGCTGGCTCAGTAAATCTTGGCAAATCACTTGATAGTGCCTTCTATGGCTGGGACAACGAATATGGCCAACATCAGGCAGAGGTCGCTGAATTTAAAGCCAGCCAATATTTAGTCAGTAATCAGGAGTTTCTCGAGTTTGTTGAGGACGGTGGATATGAGCAAAATCGTTTCTGGAGCGATGAAGGCCTTGCTTGGCGGCAATTTACTGAGGCGAAACACCCAGCATTTTGGCGTTGGCATAATGGCTGGTATTTGCGCTTGATGACGGAAGAAGTTGATATGGCTTGGGACTGGCCTGCTGAAGTTAACTACCATGAAGCGAAAGCGTTTTGTGAATGGAAAACAGTAGTAACCGGGCAACAAATTCGCATGCCAACTGAAGACGAATGGTATCGCTTGTGTGCACAAGCGGGCGTCGAAGAGTTGGGGAATAGTGCCGCCAATGCTAACTTGCATCTTGACCATTTTGCCTCATGCTGCCCGGTAACGCGCTATCAACATGGTAATTGGTTTGATGTGGTGGGCAATGTATGGCAATGGACCGAAACGCCGATTTACCCGTTCGATAACTTTAAAGTACACCCATTGTATGACGATTTCACCACGCCAACTTTTGATGGTAAACACAACCTGATCAAAGGTGGTTCATGGATTTCAAGTGGCAACGAAACACGCCTTAGTGCACGTTATGCATTTAGGCGTCACTTTTTGCAGCACGCAGGATTTCGCTATATTGCCTCTGAAGTGGAGGCAACGTCTCATAAGGCTTACTACGAAAGTGACCAGTTGCTGTCAGAATATGCAGAGTTTCACTTTGGTGACACCTGGTATGGCGTAGATAATTTCCCTAAAGCCTTAGCTGATATTGCACTTGAGGCAATGAAGGGTAAACCCACTGTTAAAGCCCTTGATCTAGGCTGTGCCTGTGGCCGAGCAAGTTTTGAGTTGGCGCGTCAGTTCGATGAAGTAGACGGTATTGATTTCTCTGCAAACTTTACTCGCCTAGCGGCTAAAATGGCACAGCAAGGCGCAGTGCGTTATGCCCGAGCGGAAGAAGGCGAATTAGTGAGCTATCATACTCGAACCCTGCAAGAACTAGGGTTGGAAGCTTATGCAAACCGTGTCGCATTTCATCAAGGTGATGCCTGTAACCTCAAACCCCAATTCACTGCTTATGATTTAGTGCTAGCAGCTAATTTGATTGATAGGCTCTACCAGCCAAGCCGTTTTCTGGCGGATATGGCACAGCGCATCAATGATGGCGGTTTGCTTATTATTGCATCGCCTTACACTTGGCTGGAAGAACATACACCCAAGGCAGAATGGATAGGGGGTTTCAAAAAAGATGGTGAAAACTACAGCACGTTAGATGGCTTGAAAGATCAACTATCAAGCCACTTTAAGTTGATCGGTGAGCCGCGCAAAGTGCCGTTTGTGATCCGTGAAACTCAGCACAAGTTTCAGCATACCTTGTCTGAACTTACGGTTTGGGAGCGCTTGCCACGCTGATAAGCGCCTCAATTTCCTCAGCAATCAATTTGTGGTCTACCAGTTGTTCAAACCAACTGGTGGCCACAATATCGCTTTGCAATCCAAGCAAGGTTCCCAGCACTATGCCGCGATGTACGTTGTCGCCGCCTAAGTTAGTATTCACTCGCAGTGCTTGCCAAGGATCATGTTGGTATTTACAGGCCAGATACAAGACCACAGGCCAAGAATCTGAAATATAACATGCCCTTGAAAACACTTGGCCGACGACCTGATTGTCGGGCACGTTACGTTTTAACAGGCCAGCTAAATGAGTACTCGTTAAGCCTTTACTTGCTTCAAGTAAAAGTGCTTTCGCGCTGGCCTCATCGGGCCCTTCCATCAGAGCACACAAGAGTTGTACGTAGCTATCACACACCTGCATTAAGGATTCATCAGGATGGGTTAAGGCCAGATGCGCTCGGCAGGTAATCTTTATTTCGGCTTCGCTTATGCCCTTAAGTCGTTCTGAAAACACCAAAGGCGCTATGGTCACCAATGCACCAATGGATGCGGTGTCGTGAGTTATCATGCCACAATTTTCAGGCTTGCGTCCCTGTGCCAAGTTAGCAAAAAATCCTCTATGGTAGGACTCTGCATAAGTATCGGGATGAGCGGCGGGAGTCATTGTCATAAAGTCAATATAGTCATTAACAAATGCTTGTCGGTCGTAGCGTTGTGGCGTACTCGCCAGAGTGCGCATCAGTACGCGAGCGCAATGGGCGTTAAGGGTATTTTCTCCCGCCTGCATGCCTTGATGATAATGCACATTCGGTCTGTCCCAAAACTGCGCCTTATCTTTTAAAATAATATCGCCTATTACTTGCGGCGGCTGATCGTGAGCTGCATGTCCCTTAGACGACCGATCATTGGATTGTCGCCCTCCTTTGTGTTTTGAGTGCAATGACATAATAGATGAAGGGTGAAACTCAGGTGCAGCTTCAAAGCGCTGAATACCACCAGTAAAAGCACGCTCGATTTCCATTGGTTGATAATACCAATGCACTGGCATGGCTAAAGCATCAGCAATAAAGCTTGTTTTAAGTGCCCAGGTAACGCGAAGTGGCTGAGAAGAGTTGTGATTCATGGTAATGCCTCTTTCACATGGTATAAAAGCACTCGCATCTAGATTAGATACAGCAACAATGGATAACCAATGGATAACCAATGGATAACCAATGGGTAACCAATGGATAATTTTTACGATGTGAATATTGATTAAAAACGTCTGTGTTTATATTTGATACGTGATTTATACAAAACTAGACGTTTTTTTAAGGCAATAGGTTAAATTTATTTCGTAAGCATAATCTTCACCCCGACAAGTACAACCGCTTTTTGAGTGTGTGGAAGATATAGAGGACGTAACAGATTATGTACAGCAATCTATGATGATATATCTGTTGATTCGGCTTTTGCTTCGGGGCTAAACCATTGCTGCTAAAAGATGAAAGGTTTATTTTTGATATCCTGCTTGTTTATAGTTTACCCAATTATCTGTACTGATATACTCAGCTTTATCTCAATTGTTACCATAATGTGTGCCAATGTCTGTAATCACTCTCAACTTACCCCGTAGCCCTAGTTTTTTGCAGTCTCTTATCTGTTTTAGCGTGATTATCATCACCATTGCAGGTGGGCTTTTTGGTCTAGGGATCAGCCTGCATACATTGATGTTCCTGTGTCTGTTGTGGGTAGGACTCAACGCTTTTAGTCTTGGTTACGGCTATATACATATACGTGAGTTGATGACTAACGCCCTCACCAGAGCCATGCCTGCCATCTATATATTTATATTGATCGGCATGGTGATTGCCAGTTTTATGCACAGTGGAACCATCGCCACGCTGATTTATTATGGCCTTAGTTGGCTGAGTCCGAGTTTGTTTCTGGCTGTCGGTTTATTACTGTGCGCCTTGATGTCGCTAGCAACTGGAACATCTTGGGGTACCGTCGGCACCTTAGGCGTGGTTTTTATTGGCATTGGTTCTGCCATGAATATTCCCCTGCCTTTGGTTGCAGGTATGATTGTCTGCGGTGCCACCTTCGGTGATAAAATGTCGCCGATTTCAGATACCACAAACCTCGCCGCTATGAGTGCTGGCACCGATCTTTATCGACATATTTATGCCATGCTGTTCACCACAACGCCGACCTTTATCCTCACTTTCTTAATATTTTTAGTGATCGGATTGAACTATGGCGAGCAAAATATAGACTTGGCAGAGGTCACTTCAATTCAAACAGCACTTGCTAACAATTACAGCCTTACGCCGCTGATCACCTTATTACCCCTGATTTTACTCGCGGTACTGAGCATTAAAAAAGTGCCCGCTGAAGTGACTATGTCATGCAGTATTATACTTGCTGTGTTAATTGCGATTTTTTATCAGCAACAAAGTGCTATCTCTGTGCTAAATGCGCTGTGGGAAAATACGCCCGAATCAACCGGTATTGCCAGTTTAGATGCTTTGCTTGGTCGCGGTGGCATTAGCAGCATGAGCTGGACCTTACTGCTGGCGTTAATGGCTATCGCGCTAGGCGGAATTTTGCACGGCGCGGGATTTCTCAGCGCACTATTGGCCGGTATTATAAAAAGAGTGCAGCGCACCGCCACCCTTATTGCGACGACGATTATGTCCGGCTTCTTAGGTAACATTGCTATGGGTGAGGCTTATATTTCGATTATTCTAAGTTGCCAACTGTTTAAGCCCAAATATGAGCAACAAAATGTAGAGGCAGCCATTCTTTCGCGCTCAGTAGAAGAAGGGGCCACTATGACCACAGGCCTTATTCCGTGGACCACGGCCGGTGCCTTTTATACTGCCACTCTAGGGGTAAACGTACTTGACTACGCACCCTATGCTTTTTTCAACTACCTTAATGCCATCATAGCAGTGGCAATGGCCGCCTTTGGCATTGGTCTTCTCAAACCGAAAACCAAACCTGCGCTGACGTAAAGGAGATTAATCTTATATCAGTGAGTAGGGCTTTTAGGGTTAATACTGTAAATCTGGTCAATGCTTGAGTTGAATCGACCGCTGGGGTGTTTAACATGTATTGTAGAGAATATGGATTATTCCTCTTAAGCGTCACAGTGGCCTTTTTAATATAAAAGGCCTATTTTACGTTTGAAATATACAGGCTAAATAGTCAAACTCAGTTAACGTTAAGGGTGAGTTGTCTTACCTCTCTAGTTGTTTGCCCACTGTTTTAATGATGTTCACATACCCAATAAAATGACGTTAATCCATAACCGAAGAGTTAAATATTAGCGTTCAATAAGCTTAATTAGCGTCACAATGCTAATTTTATCTCTGTCTTTCGTGCGGTTTTATGCATCCAACTTAACTCAATAAAGCCTAAAATATCCTCTGTTAAACACAAGTTTGATTTTGCATAATATGGATATTTTATAATGTTTATTTTTAATGCTACTAGCTAGACTTCGTCTTCAAAAATGCTTTCAATGGGTAAGTTAAACAATCTGGCTGCTTTAAAGGCTAATGGTAAACTGGGATCAAACTTACCAGTTTCGATCGCATTAATGGTTTGCCTAGAAACATTAAGCAAATCAGCTAGCTGTGCTTGGGTAAAGCCTTGCTCTGCTCGGAGCACTTTTAAGCGATTTTTCATTGATACTTCCTATGACCTAGAATTATGCCAACTAAATAGCTTAGGCTCATGATAATGACCAAATGTGAAATCTCAGCATGACCGCTTATTAGGTTAGTGGTGTCCAAATTTGAGTAGCTCAAACCAACAATTAACCCCACCCCTAGACTGAGTCCCATCGCATGTAATTGAATTTTTTGCTGTAGCTCATCTAGGCCAAGTAGTTGGCGGCGGTTGGCCATAATCATCCCAATACCAATTATAAAGTTAATCCCAATGGCCAGAGCTGTGATGGCTTGTTGTTGCCACAGATATATTGGGCCAAAGTTTGCTATGGCCATAGTGATCACCCAAGCGAAGGTCCACTTTGCTAAGCGAGCAGTGTTTTGTTTGTTGGCGTTTTTCCAGTCTCGTGGATCTGATTGTGATGACATGATTAATACTCCTTTGGTCGTGTTTGTTTGTCATTAAGTAAAGTAAGCTTGACTTAATTTAACGCAACCTCACAATAAATGTCAAGCACGCTTTACTTTTAGTCGTGGCTTAAATTGATGATAGAAGCAAAACCCTTAACTAAGCATCACCTTGTGTCATTCGAGTGATGAATGAACTTATTTATGGTTTTTAGCGAATGAATAAATGAATAAATGAGTGATTAAATATGAATGTAAGCGCATAACTGAGGGCACTTTTAGTTGCAAGTTTAGGCGCTATCACACTTACATCATGATGATTTTTGTATAGTGCTAAGTCACTCATGAGCCTCTGTGTATTTATATTGGACTAAAGTGTCGACTATCTTGTTGATATACATAGAAGTGTCTATGAGTATAATCGCCAAATAGCCAGTAAAAATCATTTTAATCAATTCACCTAAATTGAGTAGGACAGCTATCCCCATGATAACTAAAATTATATTAGACACAGATCCCGGTATTGATGATGTATTTGCGATTCTATTTGCCCAAGCGCATCCAGCAATTGAACTAAAAGCGATCACCACGGTTTATGGCAATGTGACCATTGAAAATGCGACCCATAATGCGCTTTATCTTAAGCAAAAATATCAGTTACAGGCTGATATTGTCACAGGTGCGAGTAAACCTATCGTACGATCTCCGCTAGGACCTACAGTAGTTGTTCATGGCGAAGGTGGTTTTGGTGATGTCATGGTTCCTTCTGAGGTCGAGGGGCAAGCGGATCCTCGTCCTGCATATCAATATATTATCGATACAGTAAAAGCCGAGCCAGGTGAAATTACCTTGGTAGCTATCGGTCCGTTAACTAACCTTGCACTCGCGCTTCAGGCTGATCCCACGATTGTTGATTTAGTTAAACAAGTGGTCATCATGGGTGGGGCCTTTGGTGAGAACAATCACAGTGGCAATGTGACTCCATTTGCTGAAGCCAATATTCATGATGACCCTCATGCGGCTGATATGGTTTTAACCGCCTCTTGGCCTGTGGTAGTGATTGGTTTAGATGTCACCGAGCAAAGTTTCTTTACCTGAGAGTATCTTGATAAGTTGCGCGATGATGCTGGTGAGCTAGGTCAGTTTATTTGGGATATTAGCCGGTTCTATTTACGGTTTTACAGTGAAAAAGTTGGCCTCGAGGCTTGCCATGTACACGATCCATCAGCGATTGCCTATGTGATTAATCCAGCGCTTTTTACTCTCAGAGAAGGGCCAATACGGGTCGTGACCGATGGAGTCGCTGAAGGAATGACTATTCAGAAATTAGATAGCCGTGTGTATCTGCATGATGAATGGATGAGTAAGCCCTCACAAAAGGTTGGTGTTGCAGTAAAAAATCTCGAGTTGTTGGAGTTATACCGCAGCAGTATCATCGAATATGCCGCACGCTTGAAACCATCCAGTTAGTCAATTAACGTAAAAGTGCAGTTATATTTACTCAGATAACGGTGCTGTTATTGGCTGTTTTGTGCCGGCTGAGCCACTGCGATGTAAAAATTGCATAGCATGCAGACTCGTTATATTGGGTGTAACCCTCGCGACTTTTAGTTAGACGTTAGCTTATGCTGCAATGAGGGAGGCTAAGCGTTATGTGCTGGCCTCCATAGCGCTGAAGACTAACCGCCCAAATGCTAATACTAGCGCTGTAAATGAATTTCCTTCACAGGACAAGGGATAGTAATGTTGCTGCCGTTAGCGCCTTCATAATGGCTAAGTTAGTGTGATATTTTTCTTCATAGTAACGTTGTGTTGGCACCCAATAGCGTACGCCAATCTCAATACCGATAGCATTAAAGCCATTAATGCCGACCAAGGGTTTCTTTTCTTGATAAATCGCAGGTGAGGCGGCTAGTACAGCGTTTATTAATTGGATAATGTGATCGGCATCGGCTTGATAATCAATATTGAATTTATTCTCAACCAGCTTATAAGCGAATGAGTTATGTAAAATCTCGCCAATAATATGTTTGTTGGGGATGCTGATCTGCTCACCTTCTTCATTCGTTAAAATGGTTTGGCCTAATTTTATTGTCTCAACAACACCACTAACATCCTTAATTTCAATGGTGTTGCCCACCACAAAAGGGCGGGTAACAATAATCGTAACGCCAGCAGCATAATTAGCTAGCATGCCCTGTAATGCCAAGCCTGCACCTAGAGATGCGGCACCAATTGCAGCCACCATAGGTGTTACGCTAATTCCCAGTTTGCCTAAACAAATTACCGCGACCATTACGATAATGATTATTCTGACTAAGTTTGAGGCAAAATTACTGAGGGTGATATCAATGTTATGTTTTTGCAGTTGAGCGGCGACTATGCTGGCAGCTTTACTGGCAAGCCAAAGCCCCAATAAGAAAATAATAATTGCGCCTGCGATTTGAAAACTATATTCAATGACAAACTCAGTGATGAGGCTATAAACATTTTGCAGTTGTTGGAGCTCTTGATCTAAACTGGGTTCGTTCATTTAATGTTCCTTATTGAAGATCATTGAGTTGATATCAACCTAGATAATAACAACTTTTCATACTCAGGGCTAAATCTGAGGCGAGTGTAAAAGCCATCATAGTGAAATATTTTACTGGCTTCATGCGCATTATCCTCACGAATGACTATACTTTTAGGCACAAAAGCGAATCAATTATGCGGATAAGTGGGTTGGCAATTTAGACATTTTGATTAAATTGCTTTAAAGAATAAAAAACTACACTTCCTGCATAAAAATTCGTTGCGTAATGATTAGAAATATCGTTTACTGCGCATGTTTTTACACAATAGCATTGACACTTTTTTCGCCCAACTAACAGGAGGCACTGGCCTAATGAGCCAATTTCAATCGATTGATGTTGCAGATTATTATGACAAGGACACGTTTGACCGCATTAAGGCATTTGCTGAAGATAAGCCAACGCCATTTGTCGTTATTGACACCCAAATCGTTGCGAAACAATACGATGATATGGTTACCAATTTTCCTTTCGCAAATATTTATTATGCGGTTAAGGCAAATCCGGCCAAAGAGATTTTAACTTTATTGCGAGATAAAGGTTCAAACTTTGATATTGCATCCATTTATGAACTTGAAATGGTGACGTCGATAGGCGTTTCTACTGATCGTGTTAGCTACGGCAACACTATTAAGAAACGTGTAGATGTTCGCTCTTTCTATAAGCAAGGCGTTCGTATGTTCGCTTCAGATTCTGAAGCTGATTTACGTATGATTGCTGAAGAAGCCCCAGGTTCAAAAGTATATGTACGTATTTTAACTGAAGGTACCCACACCGCTGACTGGCCTTTATCGCGTAAGTTTGGTTGCCAAAATGAAATGGCTTATGACTTATTAGTGTTAGCAAAAGAGTTAGGCTTACAACCCCATGGTATTTCGTTCCATGTAGGCTCACAACAACGTGATATCGGTGCGTGGGATTCTGCTATCGGCAAAGTAAAAAGTATTTATGACCGTTTAAAAGAAGAACATGGCATCGTACTTAAAATGATTAACTTAGGTGGTGGTTTTCCTGCTAACTACATGGATAAAACTAATGAGTTAGGCATTTATGCACAGCAGATAAAGCATTTCCTAGAAGATTTTGGTGATGAATTGCCTGAAATCATTTTAGAACCGGGTCGTTCATTACTTTCAAATGCCGGCGTATTGGTGTCTGAAGTGGTCTTGATTTCTCGTAAGTCGCACACCGCTTTAGAGCGTTGGGTATTTACTGATGTGGGTAAATTCTCTGGTTTAATTGAAACCATGGACGAAGCCATTAAATTCCCTATCTACACTGACCGCAGAGGGGGAGTTAGATAAGTGTGTGATTGCCGGACCAACCTGTGATAGCGCTGATATTATGTACGAGCATTACAGTTATGGTTTACCGGTTGATCTTGCTATTGGTGACCGCATGTATTGGTTAACTGCAGGTGCTTACACCACCACATACTCGGCAGTCTGTTTTAACGGTTTTCCGCCACTTAAAGATTATTACCTTTAACTGATTGGTTTTAGATATCATTCTTTGTAAGACAAAAGGACGCTAGTGCGTCCTTTATTTTTATCTGTGACCTGAACTTAGGTTTATTCCTGATGGCTTTTTAACATCTCAAATATTTGTTCTTTAAGATGTAATCGCTTAGTTTTCATTAGTTTGAGCTCTGGTGTAGCATCGCTGCTACTGTGTTTTTCTAATTCGGTAATTTCTGCATCAAGCTGATTATGTTCATTAAATTTTTTTAAAAAATGATTATCAGTTGTTTTAAGTGTTGTAATTAAATCTCGGTACTCTGGAAACATACGTGACTCCTTATAAGTTAAGTTGACAATGCCGATCTCATATCGAACAAATTAATGGCATTATGGTAATTGACATTGATTGTATAAAATCATGAGTCCCTGCAGCAGTATCAACAGCTCTTCCAAAGATGGCATATATTAAAGCGACTATTGTATGTGCGTGACACTCTGTGATGGTGGTTAGCTTCAGCCTAGAATCATTGCTGTTAGGTTAACTTGATGTAAATCACGTTAATGCTTTTTGGGTTAGATAAATAGATTGTTGTTTATGCCTGTCCTCCATTATGCTGAAGTCCATGTATTTGGTGGGTTATGGTCATTTATTAGTAATAATTTAACGAATCAATATTATCTATTATGAATTTATATGTGATCAAGTTAACCTTATCGTTCGAAAGACTAGGTTAAAGTCTGTGATATAAGAATTTAATATTCAAAAATGAAAGGGGTTTTCATAATGTCCGATGTATTTCACTTAGGATTAACTAAAAAAATGTTAGATGGCGCAACCTTAGCAATCGTTCCTGGTGATCCAGAACGTGTTAAGCGAATTGCCGAGCTAATGGACAATGCAACATTCTTAGCAAGTCACCGTGAATATACTAGCTATTTAGCTTATATCGATGGCAAAGCTGTGGTTGTTTGTTCAACAGGTATCGGCGGACCATCAACGTCTATTGCAGTTGAAGAATTAGCACAACTAGGTGTAAGAACATTCTTGCGCGTAGGTACCACTGGCGCCATTCAACCAAACGTCAATGTAGGTGATGTTATTGTCACTCAAGCTTCTGTACGTTTAGATGGTGCGAGCTTACATTTTGCACCGCTTGAGTTCCCAGCTGCAGCAAACTTTGAATGTACTACAGCTATGGTAGCAGCATGTCGTGATGCAGGTGTAGAACCACATGTTGGTATCACTGCTTCTTCTGACACCTTCTATCCAGGTCAAGAGCGTTACGATACTGTGTCTGGTCGCATTACTCAGCGTTTTGTTGGTTCTATGAAAGAATGGCAATCAATGGGCGTGCTGAACTATGAAATGGAATCAGCGACACTATTTACTATGTGTGCGACTCAAGGTTGGCGTGCAGCATGTGTTGCGGGTGTTATTGTTAACCGTACACAGCAAGAAATTCCTGATGAAGCAACAATGAAGAAAACTGAAGTGAGTGCCGTTTCTATTGTTGTCGCAGCAGCGAAAAAATTGCTAGCGTAAGTTAACGCTTTTAATCAGCGATTACGTAAAAATACGTATTAAAAAAGGTGCCCTAGGCACCTTTTTTGTTAGCTGATTATTATCAATTGCTACGCGGATTAGAAATGATATTGTGCAATGATTGAATAGGTATTTTGATCAATACCAGCAACACCATATTTACTCTGCCAGTAATCATATTCAAAACCGACTAGCAGCTGGTTTTGTTTGTGATCACCAAATAAACTTTTGCCTAAGTCATATTTGATTTGCGGATTAATGTGTAGGTTTTCGTCATAGCCGTTATTGTCGGCAGAAAATACCCAATCAATAAAACCATCAACAATGATATTGGCATTACCGATAGGCATGTCGATTCTAAATACCGGGGTGAATTGCCAACCATCACTGATATTGCCATTGCTTATGGCATCACGACGGTAGGTGTTTAGCTGTAAGTAGCTAAAAAATGGTACGTCAATGTCTAGACCAATACCATAAAGCATGCTGTTAACTGGGCCTTCACCTTCTTCGAAAGTCAGTGCTAAAGAGACATCTTTTATCGCACCAAAGCCAACTGGCTGACCTAATATTTTGCTCGCACTAAAACGCGGTGAAATTTCGCCATAAGTGGTGCTATCAACACCGTTATTATTGCCATTAAAATTAATAAAATCTTGGAAGACAAACCAATCACCATATTTCCAGCCGCCAGCGGTTTCCAGTGTAATAGTGGTTTGCCTTTCTGATGGTGCTAAGTCATAGTTTTCGCCATGCAAGACAGTTGCGCTAACATCCCACCATTGCACTAAATCATCAGCAAAAACATTTTGAGAAAGTATAAGTGTTGCTAATAGGCAGATTTTTTTCATTTTTCTTCCGGTTAGTTAAGTGGCCAAGTACGCCACAATGGAGCATTTTAGAGTTAATTGTAGCTCGCTTGAGTGTAAATTTGTGAGCTATTATTTCTGTTGGTGCACAATGGGGCGCAATATATTCAATATTGTGATAAATCACAATTAAAACTGAGCCAAATATACAGATTTCATTGTTTTCGTGGTTAATATAATAATGTAATGCTTAATAACACTGCCAATATGATGTGACACACAGCGGTGATATGTTTGCACTGTTATGGTGAAGGGGACGTGTTATTTTTATACTGGTCACTGAGGCTTAATTCACTAGCTATATAAGTTAATGTTTTTCGTTTATCTGCAGACAATGTTGAGTTGATGAGGTGCGTATCATATTTAATAAAACAAGTTAATTTGACATAATATGTCGCAATGGTTCATAAAGCTGTTATAGTAAATTTAAGGTCATTCTCATTGTATGGAGGATAATATGGAATTTTCAAATCCCATTGCAGTCTGGCTAGTACTTGGGCTGTTATTAATGCTCTCGGAAATTGTCATTCCTGGGGGCATTGTTATTTTATTGGGGGCGGCTTGTGTTATCGTCGCATCAGCACTGGCTATTGGCATTGTCGAAGGCTTGGTGCAAAGTCTGACACTATGGTTTATGGCCTCTATGGTGCTGTTATTGAGTTTTCGTCATGTGACCCAGCGTTTGGTCGGAGGGGATTCTCATGTGGATAATACCGACGAAGAAGTGGACCTCTATAATCAGGTCGCTATCGTAAAGCAAGCCATAGGCCCAGGTCAAAAGACCGGTAGAATTAGCTGCTTAGGCTCTAATTGGACTGCATTAGGTGATGGTACTCTGATAAAAAAGGGCACCAAAGTTAGGATTATTTGTCGAGATAATATTGCTTTTGTTGTTGAGCCTATAATTGATTCAGTATAGTGATTTTGAGTATTGTGATTTGTACTTAACCAACATTTTTATTTAATAAACTAATAATATAGTGCTGTGATAGCTATTAAGCGTCATCTAGGAAAGTCAGATTAAAAGGGAGCAGATATGTTTGTGTTAACCATTGTTTTTTTATTTGTATTATTCATTTTGTACAAATTAATGTTAATCGTGCCAATGCGAGAAGTACATGTCATTGAGCGTTTAGGTAAGTTCCGTACCGTACTCGAGCCAGGGTTTCATTTTCTTGTTCCGTTTGTCGATCGCGTTGCTTATCGACACGACACGCGTGAAGAAGTGCTTGATGTGCCACCACAAAGTTGTATTTCAAAAGATAACACCCAATTAGAGGTTGATGGCTTGGTCTACCTTAAGGTGATGGACGGTAAGCTTGCCAGTTATGGTATTGAAAATTATCGCCGTGCAGCAGTTAACTTAGCGCAAACCACTATGCGTTCAGAAATTGGTAAGCTGACATTGACACAAACGTTTTCAGAGCGTGACAGTTTAAATGAATCGATTGTGCGTGAAATTGATAAAGCATCCGATCCTTGGGGGATCAAAGTCTTACGCTATGAAATAAAGAATATCTCACCTTCGCAAAAAGTGATTCATACCCTAGAAAAACAAATGGAAGCAGAGCGTCGTAAGCGAGCTGAAATCACCTTAGCCAATGCTGAAAAAGCGGCAATGATTAATATGTCGCAAGGTGAACGCCAAGAAGCGATTAATTTATCTGAAGGTCAAAAACAAAAACGTATTAATGAGGCTTTAGGTACCGGACAAGAAATTTCGATTATTGCTAATGCCAAGGCTGAAGGCATGGAAATTATCTGTAAATCTTTAACGGTTAATGGTGGCAATGATGCAATGAATATGCTGTTAAAAGAGCAGTTTATTGGTCAAGTTGGTAAGATTTTATCTGAAGCTCAAGTCTCAGTGGTGCCTGCAGAAATGGCTAAGTTAGAAGGCTTTTTTGAAGGCATGGAACAAGTGACTCATGCCGTATCCAATTCATCAGAAAAAGGAGCACGCTAATGTCGTTTAATGGAATTGATACCGATCTTATCGTGATGGCGATTTGGGGCATTATTTTTGCTATCTTTGTGCTGAAATTATTTCAATCTATTTGCCTGGTTCCGACAAAGTCAGCTTATATTGTTGAGCGTTTAGGTAAATATCACAGTACTTTAGATGCAGGCTTCCATGCTCTGATCCCCTTCTTTGATAAAGTGGCTTATATCCACGACTTAAAGGAAGAAACCATTGATGTACCGCCGCAAGAGTGTTTTTCCAGTGATGAAGTGAATGTTGAAGTGGATGGGGTGATTTATATTTCCGTTACCGATCCCGTTAAAGCCAGTTATGGTATTACTGATTACCGTTATGCTGCTATTCAGCTAGCCCAAACAACAACACGTTCAGTGATCGGAACTCTAGATCTTGATCGCACCTTTGAAGAGCGTGATGTGATTTCAGCTAAAGTGGTGGAAGTGCTCGATGAAGCTGGTTCTATGTGGGGGATTCGCGTTCACCGTTATGAGATTAAAAATATTACCCCACCTGAAACGGTTAAAAATGCCATGGAAATGCAGGTGAATGCCGAGCGTGAGCGCCGGGCATTGCTGGCTAAAAGTGAAGGTGATAAGCAAAGCAAAATTAACCGTTCAGAAGGTGTGATGGCGGAAACTATTAACCGCTCTGAAGGTGAAATGCAACGCCGTATCAATGAGGCCGAAGGTAAAGCTCAAGAGATTTTGACGTTAGCTAAAGCGACGGCTGAATCAATTGAGCGCTTAGCTGTGGTGATTTCATCTGAAGGTGGGCAAAGTGCCTTGCGGATGCAACTCGGTGAGCAATATATGAGACAACTCGATGGCTTAAGCAAACCTGATAGCCGCATTGTGTTACCGGGTAACTTAGTGAATTTTGAATACTGGATGGACAGTATTGGCTTGAAAGACGATCAGAAATAGTGATCTCGGTTAAGCGCTGTTGATCGCAGGGCAGTGAACATTGACACAAAAAAGGTTAGCAAATTCGCTAACCTTTTTTTATGGCTTATTACATATTACCGTGAGTTGTTTAGTACTCTAATTCGCTGTCATCTCGGTAAACAAATGTTCGCAAAAGGCTTTGGCCACAGAAGATTGAGGGCTTTTGGTGGAGTATACCAAGCTGATATCAGCAAAGCCGATGCTGTGTTGCGGTAAAATGTTAATTAATTGCCCCAGCTCGACAGCTTCATCCGCGATAACGTGTGGCAACAATGCGATACCCGCTCCCGCTAAACAGAAGTGATACAGGGAGTTAAAATCACTGCAAATAACTTTGTAGTGCGTGGGCACATTAGCGTGTTGAAAATGCCAAGTTTGCTCAAGTTGGCCATGGGCATCTCTAAAGCCCAATAAAGAGTGGTATTGCAGATCATCGGTATTCTCTATCAGTGATGATTTTTCTAAATAACCTGGGCTAGCATAGATTTTACGCTCGAAGGTTGTCAGTTTATGAACCGCAAGGTTGGCCCCATTGACCTCATTAGCATCAATAATCACATCGAGTCCCAAGCGATTGAGCTCTTTGCTGCCACCGGAGACAATTAATACTTCTAATTGCACTTGCGGATAAGCATGAATGAAACGAGCGATATATTTATCCATAAGCTTGTCGACAAACGGCAGTAAGCCAATGCGCAACTTGCCTTGCACTTCATCATGACGATGTTTGAACACATAACCAGCATGATTTAATTGATTTACTAAAGGTTCGATTTGAGCAAGGTATTGCCGACCCGCGGTGGTTAAAGTCATTACTCTTGTGGTGCGGGTAAATAAAGGTGCCCCGAGCTGTTTTTCTATTTCCCCAATACGACGACTGACTAATGCTCTGCGAGTATCAAAAGATTTTGCAGCTTTAGAAAAACTGCCTAACTTTGCTACCGCAATGAATAACTCTAAATCTTTGATATCCAATATGACAACCTATACAGCGCATGCTGTGGGTAATAAATGCATTTTTAATCGGCTTGAGTATTAACAAGAATAGTAAACAGGTTACTTAAAATAATTGGTCCTAAACAAGCACAATTACCCAGCTTATTTACCACAAGTATAAAAAATCAATCTACTGTTTTTAGTCATCTATTTAGTGCGTTTTAGCAACTATCAGAGCTATTGGCTAATACTAAAATTAATTAACACCTTTATTTGTATAGTAATTTTCGCTTACGACTTTGTCAATTTAGGCCTCATTGTCGCAGTTAAACATCACAACCCGATGATTTTAGTGGCTTTGATATTACTCCGCTGACTAGATTATCTCAGCCAGAGCAGTGAATTGTTGTTATAAAATAGCTGAAGTATTGCACGCCATTAAGCCGCTATTTAAGATATAATGTCCCGCAGATTTCTGGGAGGAAGAATGGACGTATCATCATTATTAGACGGCCTAAACGATAAGCAGCGTGAGGCAGTCGGCGCGCCACTTTCAAATATGTTGGTGTTAGCGGGTGCCGGTAGCGGTAAAACCCGTGTATTAACTCATCGTATTGCGTGGTTAATGCAAGTAGAACAACAAAGTCCATATTCTATTTTGGCAGTGACCTTTACCAATAAAGCCGCGGCAGAAATGCGTGAACGGGTTGAAAAGGTTGTGGGCACAAATATGGGGCGCATGTGGATAGGTACATTCCACGGTTTAGCTCACCGCCTACTTCGCACTCACTATCAAGATGCTAATTTACCGCAAAGCTTTCAGATTATCGATTCAGACGATCAGTTGCGTTTATTAAAACGTATTCTTAAAAGCCTTAATTTAGATGAGAAGCAATATCCTCCTCGTCAGGCCCAAGGCTATATTAACGGTAAAAAAGACCAAGGTTTACGCCCTAAGCATATTGATGCGGGTGGTTTTCCGATTGAACAAAATTTACTGAATATTTATAAGGTTTACCAAGAGTCTTGCGATCGCGCGGGCTTGGTCGACTTTGCTGAAATTTTATTGCGTGCTCACGAGTTATGGCTCAATAAGCCACACTTACTGGCCCATTACCAAGAGCGCTTCCGTCATATTTTAGTCGATGAGTTTCAAGATACTAACGCGATTCAATATGCGTGGATCCGGGTGTTAGCCGGTAATACTGCCAATGTGATGATAGTTGGTGATGACGATCAGTCTATTTACGGCTGGCGTGGTGCGCAAATAGAAAACTTACATCGTTTCTTAAAAGATTTTTCCGGTGCGACTACCATTCGTTTAGAGCAAAATTATCGTTCAACCGCGAATATTTTGAATGCTTCTAACGCGGTTATCTCTAATAACCCTGACCGTCTGGGCAAAGAGTTATGGACTGAAGATAAAGATGGTGAGCCGATTTCGGTTTATTGCGCCTTTAATGAGATGGATGAAGCCAAGTTTATTGTCGGTCGCATTAGCGACTGGCATGACAAAGGCGGTAGTTTGAGCGAATGCGCTATTTTATATCGTTCAAATGCGCAATCGCGGGTATTAGAAGAGGCTTTTTACACAAAGGGTTAGCGTACCGTATTTACGGTGGTTTACGCTTTTTCGAGCGCCAAGAAATTAAAGATGCGATGGGCTATATGCGTCTGATTAATAACCAAAATGATGATGCGGCATTTGAGCGTGTGGTGAATACCCCAGCTCGTGGTATCGGCGATCGTACTTTGGATATTATACGCTCAACCGCAAGACAGCATGAGCTGACTCTGTGGCAAGCTTGCGTGAGTTTAATTGAAGAAAAGGTCCTTGCTGGACGTGCGGCTAATGCCATCAATGGCTTTATGGAACTGATTATTGCAATGCGCACGGATACGGCAGATATGTTGCTGTACCGTATGGCAGATAGCGTGATTGATCGTTCTGGCTTGCGTACCATGTACGAGGCTGAAAAAGGCGAGAAAGCCCAAGCGCGAATTGAAAACTTAAATGAATTAGTCACAGCCGCGCGCAGTTTCGAAATGCCTGAAGAGCTTGAAGACATGGGCGAGTTAAATGCCTTCTTGTCTCATGCTGCATTAGAAGCTGGCGAAGGTCAGGCTGACGCCTTTACCGATGCTGTTCAGTTAATGACTTTGCATTCTGCTAAAGGACTTGAGTTCCCAATGGTGTTTATGGCGGGCGTTGAAGAAGGATTATTCCCGAGCAAGATGGCGTTAGACGAAGGCGATCGTTTAGATGAAGAACGCCGTTTGTGTTATGTCGGTATGACCCGTGCCATGCAAAAACTGTATATCAGTTATGCTGAATCTCGTCGTATTTACGGTCGTGAAGATTATGCCAGCCCATCGCGGTTCATTAATGAGATTCCTGAAAAGTTTGTTGAACAAATTCGCATTCGTGCGCAGGTCACGCCATCAATTAGTCAGCGTTTCCCTGCTCGTGCAGCAGCGGTTACTGTAACTAAAAAACCTCATGGTTTTAATGATACAGGCCATAAAGTGGGTTCTAAAGTGAAGCACTTTAAGTTTGGCGAAGGGGTTGTGACTAGCTTTGAAGGTTCTGGTGAAAAAAGGCCGTGTACAAGTTAATTTTGTCGATTTTGGCAGTAAATGGCTGTTAGTGTCATTAGCAAAATTAGAGCGTTGTTAAGGTGTTTCGCTGGCAAAATCAGGGAGAGATGAAACCAATGTTATTGCAAGACAAGCTGCATGCTTATGCGCGACTGATGCGGATTGATAGACCCATTGGCACCTTACTTTTGCTTTGGCCATGTTTAATGGCCTTAGTGTTAGCTGCTCAAGGGTTACCAGATATTAAGGTACTGGTGATTTTTGTGGTTGGCGTAGTCATTATGCGTGCTAATGGCTGCATCATTAATGATTTTGCTGATCGCAACTTAGATGCGCATGTTGAGCGCACCAGTATGCGTCCTTTAGTATCGGGCGAAGTGTCTGTTAAAGAGGCGCTGAGCTTATTTACTGTCTTAGGTTTGCTTGCGTTTAGCTTAGTGTTATTACTCAATCCATTAGTCGTGCAGTTATCTGTCGTCGGGATTGTGTTAACAGTGATGTATCCGTTTATGAAACGGGTGACCAACATGCCACAGATGTTTTTAGGTATTGTGTGGAGTTGGTCAATTCCGATGGCCTATGCCGCTCAACTTGGTGAAGTGCCTGTGGAAGCTTGGTGGTTATTTATGGCGAATTGGTGTTGGACGGTAGCGTACGACACTATGTATGCCATAGTCGATCGTGACGATGACTTAAAAGTCGGCATTAAATCAACCGCCATCTTGTTTGGCCGCTTTGATCGACAGATTATCGGCATATTTCAACTTGCTGCCCTAGGGTGTTTTGTTATGGCTGGGCTGGTGGCCGATCGTGGGGTTATTTATGGCTTGGGCATTATCAGCTTCATTGGGTTTGGTGTGTACCAGCAACGATTAATCTTTGGTCGTGAACGTGCACCATGTTTTAAAGCCTTTTTAAATAATAACTGGGCAGGCATGGTAGTGTTTATTGCACTTGCACTGGATTATATGATTTAAGGTTTGTGGTTTATTACCTTGTGGCAGGGATGCATGAAAACAACTGTTTGGTTAATCGTCGCGATAATGTGTTGTTGGTTATCCCTCGCCAGTGCGTCAACTCACAATGATGCTGTACTGGCTGGCTTACCAAACAACACTGCTGATGTGCATTCTTCTGCTGCGCTAGTTAATATTCCTCGTACCCGTCAATTTGTGCTTGAAGATGGTGATCGCCACTATCAAGTGATGATCAAATTGCCAAAAGATTATCGCCACAATAGCACTCATCGTTACCCTGTCGTCTATATGACGGATTCTATGTATAGCTTGCAAGTGGTGTCTGGTGCGACGCGATTTCCAATGAACACCAATATGATGCAGCAAGCTATTTTGGTCGCTATTGGCTATCAGAGGCCAAGTAAAGGTTCGGCGAGTCGGATCCGCGACTATACCCCAAGTCACGATGCGAGTTGGAAACTACCTACTGGCGAGGCTAAGCGCCACGTTGCCTTTATCAGCCAGGTTGTTATGCCCTTTATTGAAAAAAACTATCGAGTCGACACCCAACAAAACACCTTTGTGGGTAATTCGTTAGGCGGGTTACTCGGCGCATATATTTTATTAGAACAGCCAAAGCTATTTGCGTATTATGTATTGGGTAGCCCATCTCTATGGTTCGATAATAAACAATTATTGCAGCAGTTTGCTCAGCGTTTCCAGCAAACGTCAGCAATATCTGCCAAGGTGTTTATTGGCATTGGCGAATTAGAAAAACCACCTTACACCCATGATGGTCATCAGATGGTTACCGATGCGCGCGCTTTTTTTTAAACTACTCCAATCTCACCCTTCTGCTCAAGCAGGTACATTACAGCTTAAATTTTTGCTCATCCCTGAAGCAGACCATTCAATGGCTTTTCCAACCACGGCAATACACGGTTTATCTTGGCTGTTTAAACGAAGCATCTAGCAAAGTCCACTGTCGATCCTTTATATCCTGTAACCATTTTTGTGGCAACCAATATGCGTGCAATGCATTTTTGCTGATATGTTAATAACTTGTTTTATTTTTATTTACCCCCATATCAATTTCTACAGTGCAGCATTAATTAAACTGAGATTACCCAAGGATGAGTATTGAATGAGAGCAACAGTTAAGTATCGGTTAGTTTTTTTAGTGTTAATGCTATGCAGTTTTTTTCTTAGGCGTTCAGTTAACTCCAGCGTCGTTAACGAGCCATGCTGACAAGTTGACGCT
Source organism: Shewanella vesiculosa (assembly GCF_021560015.1). NCBI lineage: Bacteria > Pseudomonadati > Pseudomonadota > Gammaproteobacteria > Alteromonadales > Shewanellaceae > Shewanella > Shewanella vesiculosa. The sequence goes on from NZ_CP073588.1 coordinate 4,265,383, forward strand.
GGGTATTATTTCAGCGCTTTATTTTGTGTTGCTACCACTGTGTTATTGGTATTGCATTATTAAAATGGGCGCTCAGAAACTGTGGAAAATAATTGTTATTTTCAGTTTAAGCAGCTTGGTTGCACGGCTAAGTTTTCCTGCAGAAATTGCCCATTACTTTGAGTTTGTGGCCTGGCTGCGCTACCCAATTATTGCCGTGTTATTAGTGATCCAACTGTACTTAATTGTCAGCGTTGCTCGTGGCTTGATTAAGGTACGAAAGTTAAAGGGCGATCCTCGAGTCGGTGCGGTGGAAACCTATCGAGATGGTGATGATAAAAGCTTAACTATCGCGCTTATTATGGCCAGTGAAGCGACTAACTGGTTTTATTCTATCCCATGGTTTTCACGTCATCATCCACCAGTAATTGCCAATATCAATCTTGTTAGCGCTACACGCTGGCATGTGTGGTTAATGCTTATCGGTTGTGTTGGTGCGTCGAGTCTGAGTTACGTATTACTGGCATCGTGGAGTGAGTGGGTGGCGATTATTGTCTCAAGCATCATTGCCTATACCTTGATGTCTATCGTGGCTAACCATCGACTGTCACGCTATTACTCTTTATATTTTATGCGAGACAACCTAGTTATCAATAACTCCTTGTGGGGATTTATGGTGATAAGCATGACCGATATAGCCAGTGTGACGTATCAAGAATCAATCGAATTAAATAAAGATCAAGCAGAAACGATTATGATTGGCCGCGGGCAATGTAATGTCATTATTACTCTAAACCGTGCGGTTATTTATCATGGTGGTATGGGTCAGTTACCTGAACCCATGAAAACGGTGTATTTGAGTGTGGATAGTCCGCAGCGGTTCATTCAGGCGCTTAACAATAGTAGAGTTACTGTGGCTGAGTAATCTTCAAAAACACATAAAAAATGCGCTGATGAAAGCGCATTTTTTTGTGAGTAAATCAGTACTGGCTAACTAAGCCCACGAGCTAATTTGTCGATTAGTCTCGCACTAATGTGGTTAAGTCAGCCGGGCGGTAATAAACTGACTTTAATACCTTACCTTGACGAACCACTTTACCGGCCATATCAACGTCTTTAGCGCATTTAGCGATAATAAACTCACCTTTAGTACTACCAACAATTTCAACACCTTGTTTGGCATAGTGGGCAATGGTTTCAGCTAATTCTTGCTGGTTGCGGCACACTTTGCTCATGTTGCTTGAATGCACTTCATTCCAACATTTAATAAAGTCTATTTCACGGTTCTTAGCCACGTTAAGCAATAAATCGACAAGATAGCTTATCTCTAAACGATCGCTTATCTGAGTCGCTCCTAAGTGCACTAAACGGCCCATTAACACGTAGACAGAATCAACAATAGCATCAGCTTGTTCAATACGAGAATCCGCTTCGGCAAGCTCGGTCATTTCTTCGATAATCAGTGATGTATGCAAAGTGTCTGCTTTGTGATCAAGACTGGTCTCGTCGTTGACGGGTAAGTCAAATGTGCTGCGAAACTCAAAGATATCGCGGTATAAGTGATCGTAAATCGGTTGAGTTAATTGGCTGAGTTGCATGGGCTTACCTGCGAAAAATAATGTAAGCTAATTTTAAAGAATTGATCAGCAGAATACAAAAAATTGCCTAATGTTTTTTGCAGTAGGCAATCATTTTTTTATACTCTGAAAGTATGGCGGAGTTCTTTGGCTTTATCTGCGTGAGTTTTAATATTTAATGCAGCAACTTCAATCACATTTAAGCTTGCCAAGTTACTGTGGCTTAATTCTGTAATCGTATGGATATTATGGGTTACCTCTGCGGTAACCCGTTTTTGTTGCTCTGCTGCAACAGTATTTTGTTGTGTAAACTGGTTTATCTCATTCACGCTTTGATAGATATCTTCAAATTTTGTCGAGGCAAATCCAATGTCCCTTGCGCATGTATCAGCCTGAAGTTTACTGGCTTGCATTTCGTCGGTCCAATTAATAAGCATAGCATGCATAGATTGCACGCTTTTAGAGATGAGCTCTGTTGAGAGCTGAGTTCTACTTGATAAGGTTCGAACTTCATCTGCTACGACGGCAAATCCACGCCCCTGCTCGCCAGCACGTGCGGCTTCAATGGCAGCATTAAGTGCAAGCAAATTAGTTTGCTCAGCAATGCTTTGAATTTCTTGCATGGCATTAGAGACATTATCTGCTTCTTTATTTAATAAGTGCGCATTCGATGCAGCTGCCGAAACTGAAGTCGCTAATCGCTCAATACTATTACGGTTAGCGTGCATTTCCGTTCTACTTTCAAGACACACTTGCTGTGCCTTGTTTACATGATCTGAGGTCGATATCGCATGTTGGGCTATCTCTGCAACAGAGGAGTTCATCGCTTCAATTGCGCTGGCGATTTCATCAATTTTATTTTTTTGTTGCTCAATACTATGATTAGCTTCTTGAGCAGAATGAACCAGTTCATTGGCGATATGATGTAAGTTGTTACCTTGATCTTGTGAGCGACCAAGTACCCCTTGCATTTTCGCCTGATTCAGAACCTGTTGAAATTCCAATACTGAAATACTGTCGTTACCACAATAGACTAATCGACTAACTGAATCATATTGTTGTTGATATTGGTTGATCTTATTGGGCAGTGAAAAGAGTTCTTTGGTAAATAATAGTGTATTAACCAGTGCTAAAGAGAAGATCACTGCTGCCATGGTCCAATTAAAAACTACACCACAGCCAATGATTGCAGCCAAGGTTATTGACGCGCCTAACCAGCGTTTATGTTGGCTAGTCATGACATAACTGGCCGTTTTTCCTTGTTTTATTTGGCTGTAAAGTTTTTGGGCATTAGTAATGTATTCAGGCTTTGCTTTAATGCGTACCGATTGGTATCCAGTAATTTGGCCCTTTTCATACAGGGGAGAGACAAAGGCATCAACCCAATAGTAGCTTCCATCTTTACAGCGATTTTTAACAATTCCACGCCACGATTCACCAGCTTTGAGTTTATCCCATAATTCTTTGAAAGCTTCTGCTGGCATGTCGGGATGTCTGACAATATTGTGATTATGAGTGACGAGTTCTTGCTCACTGAACCCTGAGATTTTAATGAACGTCTCATTGGCGTAAGTAATGATGCCGCGTTTGTCTGTAATTGATACCAGCTCGTCATTAGCATTAAGACTGACTTCTTTATCGATTACGTCCTTGTTTCTCATGGGCATACTTCCATTATTGTCCGACTTTTAACGGGAAAGTCATTGTGCTGCTTTCCTCACAATTATAGTGGTTATCAAGATATAGATCATATTAGTAAATAGCTATTATCATTACCAGAGATTAAATAAATATTTAATTTGGCAATAAAAAAACCGACATCTATGTCGGTTTTAGTATTGAGCTATGGATTCAATTTTGCATAAATGCTGGTATTGAAATTAAGCCTATTTTATAAATGCGAAAGCATCACCATACAAATGGGCTTCTTCAATCCCAAGCTCACGGAACAATTCTCGTGCCGTGCCAACCATATCAAAACGGCCAGCAATGTAGATGTCGTAGCCATTCAAACTGACAAAGTCCTGCTTAATCTGCTCGAGTAAATTGGCTTTTTTACCTTCCCAGTTACCGTCAGCAAGTTCTACTACTGGAATAAACTCTAACCAAGAATGCTCGGCATGCCATTGACGGGCGATGTCTTGATAGTACATGGCTTCTTCGTTACGGCAGCCCCAATACAATTTAGTCTGAATGGTTTCGCCGTTGGCAATCTGTGCTTCAACGATACTTTTGATATATGAAAATCCAGTACCACCCGCAATTAAGATCCGCGGTCTGTGGCTTTCGCTACGTAAAAATGCGTCGCCAGCAGGTGCTTCAATATCAATATGGCTTGCCGTTTGTAGTCGTTCAACGACTTGCATGGGATAACTTTCACTCACAGCAGCACCAATATGCAATTCTATTAAGGCAGCATTTGGGGCAGAAGCAATGGAAAAAGGACGTTTGTCTTTTTCACCCATGACCACAGATAAGTATTGGCCAGCTTTAAAATCAAAGGCTGCTTCGGGTTTAAGGAACACTTGATATACAGCGTCATTAAACGGGGTGACTTTTTCAATCTGACAACGAATGGTTTTCATCTAACGTCCTTTAAACCCTTTTATAATTTTTTATCAATCAGTTAATTATAGCTATTTACGACCTAACCGGATCACTATGGTTACAATGTTGGCACATCTTCTATGCCGAGATCATCCCAAATTTGGTCGATTCTTTGTTTTGTTGTCTCATCCATCACAATGGGAGTACCCCATTCTCTGGTGGTTTCGCCTGGCCATTTATTGGTGGCATCTAAACCCATTTTCGATCCTAAACCGGCAACGGGTGATGCAAAGTCAAGGTAATCGATAGGGGTATTATCCACCATCATGGTATCGCGAGTAGGATCCATCCGTGTGGTAATAGCCCAAATAACATCCTGCCAATTACGGCAATTGACATCCTCATCAACCACAACAATAAATTTGGTGTACATAAATTGGCGAAGGAATGACCATGCTCCCATCATGACACGCTTGGCATGACCCGGATATTGTTTACGGATTGAAATGATTGCCATACGATAAGAGCAGCCTTCAGGCGGCAGATAAAAGTCAATAATTTCAGGGTATTGTTTACGTAGGATAGGAACAAATACTTCATTTAATGCCACGCCTAACATAGCCGGTTCATCTGGTGGACGGCCGGTATAGGTACTATGATATATGGCATCTTTACGGTGAGTAATATGGGTCACGGTAAATACTGGGAATGAGTCTGTTTCGTTATAGTAACCCGTGTGATCGCCGTATGGACCTTCTACTGCGGTTTCATCAGGATCGATATAGCCTTCAAGAATAATTTCGCTGGTGGCTGGTACTTCAAGATCGCAGCTAATAGCTTTACAGACCTCGGTACGTTCGCCGCGCAACAAGCCTGCAAAGGCATATTCACTCATCGAATCTGGCACTGGGGTTACAGCACCCAAAATAGTCACAGGATCGCTACCTAATGCCACTACGACAGGATAACGTTCACCTGGATGAAGCTGTTTAAAGTCTTTAAAGTCTAGGGCTCCGCCACGGTGGTCCAGCCAGCGCATGATCAGTTTATTTTTACTTAATAACTGTTGGCGATAAATGCCTAGATTTTGTCTTTTTTGTCGCGGCCCTTTGGTGATGGTTAATCCCCAGGTGACTAATGGTGCCACATCGCCTGGCCAGCAGTGCTGGATTGGCAACGCGGTTAAGTCGACATCATCACCGCTTTTGACTACTTGCTGACAAAGTGGATTGCGCACTGTTTTCGGCGGCATATTTAACGCTTGCCTAAACATTGGTATTTTAGCTATGGCATCTTTAAAGCCACTCGGTGGTTCTGGTTCTTTTAAGAATGCTAATAATTCACCGACTTCACGTAATGCTAAAGGGTCATCTTTTCCCAATGCCATAGCAACACGTTTGGGCGTACCAAATAAGTTAACCAGTACCGGCATGGTATGGTTGGTCGGATTTTCAAATAACAGCGCGGGGCCACCTGATCGTAAAACTCGATCAGCAATCTCTGTCATCTCTAAATGAGGATCAACAGGATAGCTAATGCGCTTTAACTCTCCATTTGCTTCTAAATGATCGATGAAGCTGCGTAAATCTTTAAAACTCATGTTTACCGCCTGTAAATCAAATCCAAACCACTATGGCGCGCACTATAGCATTTTTCTAATATAGGGTTAAGCCATTTGATAGACCTATATTGTTGATATCGACTTTAGTGATACTTAGCGTAAACTGGATGTTGTGAACCAGATTGTGGAGGTGACTTATGTGGGTGAACAAACCGTGGGTTTTGATGCCGTTATTAGGGCTTAGTGCAAGTGTAACCTTAACTGTGATGAGTTTGGTCAGTGCTCAGCCGCTGTTAGCGAACGAGTATTCTCAGCGTGTTTCTCATTCTGTCGGCTCTCAACATAATAACCATCGCCAACATTATAATCATTATCGACATCGTGACCCTTGGCGTTGGGGGATCGGTTGGGACCAAGGCTGGGGAGGTAACCAATATTGGGGACCGAGTATTGGTGTTAGTTGGAGCAATGCTAATAACTTGCGATACAATTCGGTTTGGAGAAATAATGATTATCCTAGTCGCCAATCTGGTTTTTACCCCTATGAAAATCAGTTGAACGCAGTCTACCAGCCACAAGCTATCGAGGTTTTAGAGCCTGTTGCAGTCGCGCCACGGCAACAAACTACAACCAGCATTCAATATGCTCAAGGTTTGAATCATTTACCCGAAAATGCCAAAGTGATTCAGCGTGACAATGGCACTGTTTATGAGTGGCAAGGGGTAGAATATTATTTTGATTGGAATACTCAAACCTATGAAGTAGCCAAAGCGGATACTCGATGATCATCAGTATAGAAACAAAATTCAGTCCTGTGGTCAGCCTTAGCTTGATACATAGCCGTATCAGCCGCACTGATAAGTTCACGACTGTTTAAACCATCATCAGGCAGTACACTAATACCAATACTCGCCCCAACTTGTAAAGTGTGCTCGCCGATGGTTATGGGTTGCTTAATACTGCTCAATAATTGGTTTATTTTGTTTTTGATATCGATAGGTTCGGTGATCATATCGAGCCAAATGATAAACTCATCGCCTCCCAATCTACCGACAATATCAGTAGTACGCAGATTATTAACCAAACGATTAGCGATGGTCATGATCACTTCGTCACCAATGCTATGACCCAGAGAATCATTAATCTCTTTAAATTTATTAAGATCTATAAACAGTAATGCAGCTTGCTGTTCTCCGCGTAAATCACGTGCTATCGCGGCATCAATTTGCTTAATAAATGCGCGGCGATTATAAATCCCCGTGAGTTCGTCATGTTCGGCTAAAAAAATAAGCTTATCTTGCTGTTCAATCAATTTGCGGGTTTGAATATCAACTTCTTGTTTCAATTTTTCTTTTTTTATCGTGATTTGGGCTAATGATTGTTTCATTTCATTAAAATCATCAGCGAGTGCGGATAATTCATCGGTATCAAAAGAATTAATTTGACTGACGAGATCGCCTGCTGCGAGCGCTTCCATACCGATCCTGAGTGAGGCGAGCCCTTTCTTAAACCTAATTAGTGTCATAATAGACCAAGCTGTTACCATAATCGCTAACAGAAATAAGACCATTCCGACCATTAATAATAATGTTTGTTGTTTTTGACTCGCTTTTTTTATCGAGAATTGATGAAGCCGAAACATTTCTTCGGTCATTTCTTCAATAATCATGCTGTATTTCGCTTTAAATAATCGTTCAGCAGTCAGTGTTGATGCCACATTAACTTGTTTGCTGTGGAAGTCATGTTGAGTATTAATCAGTGATCTTATATTGGTATTTAATCTATTGATGTTGCTAATGATGAGTTTTTGCTGTGTCGCCCACTGAATATCTTCTGAGAGATCTTTAGCCAATTCGGCTTGGCGCAGATTAAGCTCTGAAAGCCCTCGATCATCGCTATACTCTTGGTAAAGCCATAGCTGACTGCGAAGACTATCAATGCTGACTTGTAATTTCATTGAGTAATTGAGTTGCCGGTATATTTGTTGTTGATAATGGTGAGCTTGTATCAGCGATAAACCGACGATCAATGTCAGTAATGAGCAAAGTGCAGCGGTTAGTTTAAGACGCTTAGATAACATCATAACTTACCATCCTGCCTCTAAGCTCATGAAGGTTTCAAATAATTTTCGGTCGAAAATCTGTCTAAAATCGACACTGTTTTCTTCATCTACCAGTTGATTATCAATAGCCCATTGGCTTTGAGTTTGGAGGTTAGAAAATAGCGCATTGCTGAGTGATAATCTAAAAGTATAGTCATTCCATGAGTAACGGAGTTGCGATGGATCGATATTCAAAATACGACTAATATTTTGCTGAGCAAGTTCTGGGTTAGTGTGGATATAGTCAGTGGCATCACTAATTGATTTAAGTATAGCCAACCTTTCTGTGGTGGATAACGTCGTCTCTTTAAGCTCAATTAAGTTAAAGGATAAGTGATATAGGCCGCGGCTATTAATGACGCTGGTATCTGAGGTTACTTGTTGTGTTAATAAATAACTTAATGGCTCCCAAGCTGAAATAATATCAACCTCATTATTTAATAATGCTGGAATAAGTTCATCTGACCGCAAATATACTCGCGTGATAGGCTGTGCCGTTTTATTGTACATGATCAGTAAACTATCAAAGAAAAACTCACTAGCGCTGTCTTTGACTATGCCTATTCTGGCGTGCTGCAGGTTATTCAGCCGATGATATTTTTGTGGCATTAAACTGAGTAATTTAAGATCATTATCTGATTCCACAAAGCTAGTTAATACTGAAAAGTTGCTTTGTTTAAAACTATTAAACATGACGACAGTTTCCGAGGCGGTAGCCAGGTCGACTTGCTTATCATTAAGGGCGTTAAAGCATTTTACCCCGCTGTCGTATTTAACTAATTCAACGTTAACACCATTCGCTTCAAAGTAACCAAGTTGTTTGGCAATAAGAACAGGCGACGAAAGTGGCGTGCTAGAAACCGCAATTTTAATGGATGCTTTATATGTAGGTGAAATCTTAGTGGATTGATGTGTTCTCTGTTCGCAACTGATGATGCTGATTATGATAAAGATAAAAAAACAAATGCTTAACACCTTGGCCATAGGGACACTTCAATAATGAGTTAATGATACTAAGTGTAGTGAATTTATAACTATTTGATTGGGAATGTGACAAAAAAAGCCGTTTTTTTATCGTATCAGTCGATAGTTTTACTTTTTTAGTTTTAACGATAAGTGACAATTAAGAGGTATGTTGTGAACGGGTAAGGGAATATTTTCTTTTTTTAATCTTTATTTTTTAATTCAATAAGTTATTACATCTAAATTCAAGATGAATTTATGGGGCAGACAACTCAGCTAAAATCAGCATATTTAGCCGATTCTATATCAAAGTGCTCATTTTCCGTTCGTAATAGGCTGCGGTATAAACCGCTAATCGAGTACACGTTAATGTAATGATATTAGTTTTTAAGTTACCATTTTATATGATTATGAAGTTATTTTAAGCTTGTTTAGCTAAGTCTGGGTCATCCTATATGAAAAGGCCCCATTGCATCCTTTGCTTTGGGGCCTTTGTTTGCATTGTCTGTTATTGTTTTTATGTTTGCTGTTGTAAAACCAACCCTGAGTTGGAGATTATTATTCTTTTGAGCTTGTCAGCCACAGGGTGGAATAAAAATGACGTTATTGGATAATAGAGTCTGGGGACCCAATAACGCCTTAACTGTAATGTTAGCCAATATCCTTAATGGCTAACGGTGAAACAATAAAGCGGCAAGGATGCAAGTATTTTGCGCTTATTATTAGAATGATTGTTGCTGTGATAACAACTTGCTGGGGGACGAGTTATTATCATGGTCAAACATCCTTGCCAAAACGGTTTTGATCGTTAGCTCTGCTAATGGTTGCAGAAGCGCCGTCAATGGCGAAAGCTAAAAACCTGGATAAAAATGACGTTATTGGATAATAGAGTCTGGGGACCCAATAACGCCTTAACTGTAATGTTAGCCAATGTCCTTAACGGCTAACGGTGAAACAATAAAGCGGCAAGGATGCAAGTATTTTGCGCTTATTATTAGAATGATTGTTGCTGTGTTAACAACTTGCTGGGGGACGAGTTGTTAGCATGGTCAAACATCCTTGCCAAAACGGTTAACTGAATTTCAATTATTGTTTAAGATCGTTCCAACACTTTCTTAAACATGGATCCTTAGCTTGCTATAGCATGTAGTTGCTGATTTAACTGGGCAATCTTTTGTTGCAAATAGGCTATTTCTGATACGATTGCGCCCTTACTTTCTGTCTGGCGAACTTGGTTACTTCTGACCCACTGGTATACGGTTTTTGCCGATACACCATATTGTTTTGCTACGTCAGATAATAATCTTTGATTATTTTTGACTTCATTAATCACTTCTTTTTGTAAGTCCACTGGGTACTGTCTCGTATTTGACATATTCATGAAATAATCTCCTGCCAATTTACTTATGTTTACTAGAGCGAGTTTCCACTTCATCCCACTGGCTACAACCGAGATGTGCTAAGAAAAAAATGTTCTGGCGGCATTGTGAAATGATATTATTTACCATGACATTTATTGACTTAATGCTACGACTTCCGGTTATTTTATTCATTGCTATCTCCTACATCTACCAAGGACTACTTGTAAAATCACACTATCACTTAGTGGGTATGTGTTCTTATATGGAAAGCTTGTGCCAACTTTGATAAATATTTTTATCTGTTATTTATCAGTGTCTTATTTAAACCCTTTAACCTAGGTACTTTTTGCCGACAGATTAGTTTGGTGCAATTGCACTAACTTGGTGAATAAGTTCTGCAGATGAATCGCTATCAAACTTATCGCTAGGTCGCAGTTTAGATGACAAATATGGCAGAAAAAGGTGACCTCAATGACAAAATAAAGATGGCGTTATATTGAATTTAATATTTACATGGATGATTTGAACATGATCAGAAGGGGGAGGTGAGTGCTGAGTTAACAGACTGACAATCTGTGGCTAGCGTGACCATTTGAGAGTCCGCCGCCCATAAAAGAGTCCTAAAGTAGACAGTTTTATAGACGGCATATTATTTAACCCAACTCGGGTTAAGAGATAAGAGCAATACTCTAGTGCATTAAATACAGCGTCGCTAAGCCTAAAAATGCAAATAGACCAACCACATCAGTGACTGTGGTTAATACCATTCCTCCAGCAAGAGCTGGGTCTATATTGAGCTTTTTGAGCATGATTGGAATAGTGGCACCAGCAAAGCCGGCAACTGTCATGTTAATTAGCATAGCACTGCCAATTAATCCGCCTAACGCAATGTCGTCTTTCCACAGCCACACAGCAAAAAAGACCAACACAGACCACATAATGCCGTTTAATAATCCAATGCCGAGTTCTTTGCCTATTAACCAACGTGAATTACTTTGGCCAATATGACCAAGTGCAATACCGCGGATCACCAGCGCTAAGGTTTGATTACCGGCAACGCCGCCCATGCTTGGCACAATGGTCATTAAAATTGCGATGGTAGCAAATTGCTCTAAGGTGCCTTCAAACATATTACTGACAGATGATGCTAGTAATGCTGCAAATAGATTAATGGTTAGCCATAGAGAGCGTCTCAGAGTACTTTTAAGCACTGGGCCGAAGGTATCTTCATCATCATCCATGCCTGCCATCCCCATCATGGAATGCTCGGCATCTTCACGGATCACATCGATAACGTCATCAATGGTTATTCGTCCTAGTAATTTTGCTTGGCTGTCTACGACTGGGGCAGATATCCAATCGAGTCGTTCAAATTTTTGCGCAACATCTTTATCAGACATCTCAACCGGAATACTTTCTAGCTCGGTGTCCATAATGCTGCGAACTGTGACGCTCGGATCGCATGTGAGTAAGTCGACTAATCTGACGCCACCTAAAACATGGTCATGGCGATCGACAACATATAATGTATCAGTGGTATCTGGTAAATTACCGCGTTGACGTAAATAGCGTAACACTACTTCGATATTAACATCGGGTCTTAGGGTAACCGTATCTGTGTTCATTATGCTGCCGGCAGTATCATCCGGGTAGCGCAGTGCTTGCTCTACTCTATCTCTGTCCTGGCTTCGCATCGACTTGAGTACTTTCTTATAAACCGCATCGGGCAAGCTGCGAAGAATATAAGCAAGATCATCGGTGTCCATTCCTATCGTGGCCTGGGCGAGTTTCTCTGGTGTCATGCTGCTGATGAGCGAATCTTTCAGTTCTTCACCTAATTCATCCAGGATCTCACCCGCATATTGTTGATCAATTAATTGCCAGAAGACTTGTCGATTTTTTGGTGGTGATGATTCGAGAATGAGGGCGACATCGTTGGGTGACATTGCATGTAACATATTGCGAGCATGAACAAACAATCCACTGTCTAACGCTTGAGCGAGTTGATTGAGTCGTTGTTCTATTATTTCATTATCTAGGTACTCTTTACCCATATATCAACTTCCTATTTGTCATACGAATATGATTCTGTATGTAATGATTTTGGGCAGTTTCAGTTTCTCTGTTTGGCATATTGATGCAAGAATTGTTATCTGCGGGCAAGAAATGAAATGCAGCAATAAAATCGTTGAGTGACTTGCGCCGAACGAAAGTCTGAACTGCTGATGTTGCTTTACACAAAAATTAACGTCCGATTACATCGGTGTTTGGTCAAGCGAGAACCGTGATTGAAATTGGCTACAACGCTAATCTCTCTTAAGAGAACGAATACTTAATCAGCTGGGGATCCGCCGCGCGTTTTCAATATAAAGGCTAATATTATCGAGGAACTGATCGTTAACCTTCGAACAGCAATATCGTGGCAGTTTGGTTAGTATGACGACTTCATTTAAAGATGGAAATAAATAAGTGATGATGGCTTAACGATCAGTAATTAGTGAAAGTATCACTAAACAATTTAGCAAGACTCATCAAATTTAGCATTAATCAGATCACATACGGCATTTAATGCCACTTCAGCATCTGGGCCTTGGGCTGTTACAGTGATCATTTTACCTATGCCACTTTCAAGCATTAATAACCCAAGTACACTAGCTGCACTGGCGTTTTTATCACCTTGAGTTAACGTGATACTGGCATCAAAATCACCCGCTAAAACAGCAAGTTTTGTTGCAGCTCGAGCATGTAACCCCAATTTATTTGAAATGGTTACTTGGCGTTCAAGTTTGATCATTGGCGCGATCCTATGCTCAGTTAGCTGTCAGTATCAGTTAAATTTAATTCTCTGTGGCGAGCATTAACTGTATGTTTACTGCCATGTCTAAACCTTTTTGCTAATTGATCGGCTATATATACCGAGCGATGCTGGCCACCGGTGCAACCAATGGCGATAGTCAGATAGCTGCGGTTATTACGTTCTAAATGCGGCATCCAGGTTTCAAATAAGTTTTCAATTTGCCAGATAAACTTATTCACTAGAGGTTGCCGACCTAAAAACTCTTGTACCGGTTCGTCTAAACCTGTGAGTGGTCGTAGTGCTATTTCCCAGTGTGGATTAGGTAAAAAGCGCACATCAAACATAAAGTCAGCTTCTGTTGGCATACCGTGTTTAAAGCCAAAAGACTCAAAGTTAATCACTAACTCTTTATCGACACTACCTAACAATATTTGCCTGACTTGGTCGCTTAATTCGTAAATATTCAGGGCAGAGGTGTCAATATAATGATCAACAATTTTTGCGATAGGCTCAAGTAAACGGCCTTCTAATATGATCGCTTCTTGCAGTGAAATATGATTTTTAGATAACGGGTGTAATCGACGCGTTTCGCTATAGCGTTTGAGTAGCACTTTATCATTAGAATTCAAAAAGAAGCTAATAATTTCAGTGTCATGTTCAAGTAAGGCAAGTTGATCTTGAAGGACTTTACCTTGCTCGGCAATGTTGCGTACATCAACACTAATTGCCACTAGATCGTTATTACCTTTGAGCTGAGCCAGTAATGTGCCAATCAGTGGTAAAGGCAAATTATCAACACAATAATACCCTAGATCTTCTAATACTCTTAGAGCAACAGATTTTCCTGAGCCTGAACGTCCCGATACTATGACAAGTTTCATGCAGTAATAACCCGATAAAGTTCTGTAGAGTCGTGAGTTTTACGAAGCTGTTTCAATATTTGCTTATCGCTTAATTTTTGAGCCACGCTTGATAGCGTGCTTAAATGCTGTTGGCACTGATCTGCAGGTACTAACAAAGCAAATAAAATATCCACGGGCTGTTTATCGATTGCATCAAAGGCAATGGCTTCTTCACATTTAATAAATATTGCGATCGGATGTTCTATGGTCGTTAATCTACCATGAGGTATCGCAATGCCATTTCCTATACCTGTGCTACCCATTTTCTCTCTCGCTAATAGGCTTTCAAAAACCTCTTGCGAAGATAGGGGTGGGTACTGGGCAGCGACTAAATTGCTGATGAGTTCCAGTACTTTTTTCTTACTGCCCGGTGTGGCACAGGTAGTGCATTCCGGCTGCAGAATGGTACAAAGTTCCATCGTTAGTGTTTTGTATACTTCTCTTTGTGTTTAATTACCTGACGGTCGAGTTTATCGATCAGGGCGTCTATTGCAGCATACATATCAGTGCTTTCTGACATGGCAAAAATCTCTGCACCATTAAGGTTGATTTTAGCTTCTGCTTTTTGTTGTAATTTTTCTACATTGAGCACAACGTGTACATTATTGATCTGATCGAAGTGTCGTTCAAGCTTTGAAAATTTACCTTGAACGTATTCACGTAAAGATTCGGTAATGTCGATATTTCTACCTGTCATATTGATAAGCATAAAAATCCTCCGTTGCCTTGTAGGTTATAAACTCTTACGTTGGTTTGAGGGCGGAATGAGCATCGCTTCGCGGTATTTTGCAATCGTACGACGCGCAACGTTGATCCCCTGATCTGCCAGCAGTTGGGCCATTTTGCTGTCACTTAATGGCTTTTGCTGGTTTTCTGCTGCAACCAGTTTTTTGATAAAAGCACGAATAGCGGTAGATGAGCATTCTCCGCCATCGTCGGTGCTGACATGGCTAGAGAAAAAGTACTTTAATTCAAATAGCCCACGTGGTGTGTGCATATATTTTTGAGTGGTAACTCGTGAAATAGTTGATTCATGCATTTCTACTGCTTCAGCAATATCATTGAGCACCATAGGTTTCATGGCTTCTTCACCATATTCAAAGAAACCTTGCTGAAATTGCACAATACAATTGGCGACTTTCAATAAGGTCTCATTGCGGCTTTCGATACTCTTGATGAACCATTTAGCTTCTTGTAAATGACCGCGAATAAATTGGCTATCGGCAGAGTTTTTACTGCTTCTAGCCATGGCTGCATATTGTTGATTAACGCCAATTTTAGGCATATTGTCTGGGTTTAACTCTACAACCCAACGGCCATTCTTCTTTAGTACGGTTACATCAGGAATAACATATTCGTCATCAATAGCGGTGACTAACAAGCCCGGGCGAGGGTTAAGTGACTGGATTAAGGTGATTGCGTCACGCAACTCGTTTTCTTTGAGCTTGGTTTTGCGCATCAATAATCTAAAATCGCGCCCAGCAATTAAATCTAAATAGTCTTTAATGAGCAGACGGGCATTGTCTATATGTGGGGTTGTGTCGGCATATTGGGCTAATTGGATGAATAAACATTCGCTTAAATCTCGCGCGGCAACACCAACGGGATCAAAGTGTTGAATACGTTTTAATACCGCTTCAACTTCATCTAGTTCGACACTTTCATCACCCATAGCTTCGAGAATATCTTCAGTGCTTTGGGTTAAATAACCGCGTTCATCAATGGCATCAATAATCGCGGTAGCAATCGCTCGATCTGTGTCAGAAAATGGTGTGAGATTTTTTTGCCACTCTAAATGCTCATATAAGCCTTCAGTCGTTTCACCTTGGAATGGCATATCATCATCGCGCATGCTAGCGCTGCCTGAACCTGACATTGGTGAGGCGGTGTACACTTCATCCCATGTGGTATCCATAGCTAAATCGTCCATGGTTTCTTTGGTCATGGATTCTGCTGTGTCGACTGTTGAGGTGTCTTTTTCTATATTGACCACGCTGTTGTCACTAAAGTCGGTGTCCGATTGGTCGCGACTTTCTTTTACTGAGTCTTTTGCTTGAGAAAACTCATCTTCTATTTCAAGCAATGGGTTTGAGTCCAATGCTTGTTGGATTTCTTGCTGTAGCTCCAATGACGATAATTGCAGTAAGCGGATCGCTTGCTGCAATTGAGGGGTCATGGTTAAGTGTTGACCCATTTTGAGTTGGAGTGACGCTTTCATTTACCGCTTATCCCTAGATGATTTCCATAAAAATGACAATCTCGAAAACTGTAATCGATTGTCACATACATCAATGACATTTAACGCTATTTAGATATCGTTCAATGAAATGAGTTAGATAGACTAAAAGGCCAGTAAAGTAACTATAGCTTGAATTGTTCACCTAAGTACACAGCCCGAACTTGTTGATTACTCAATATCTCATCAGGTGTGCCTTCGGCAATTAAATTGCCCTGGCTGACAATATAAGCGCGCTCACAGACGTCTAAGGTTTCACGTACGTTATGATCGGTAATTAATACCCCTAAGCCGCGGTTTTTAAGCTGTTGAATGATTTTTTTTATGTCGATGACAGAAATAGGGTCAACCCCCGCAAAAGGCTCATCGAGCAAAATAAATTTAGGATTAGCGGCCAGCGCGCGCGCTATCTCTACTCGACGACGTTCCCCACCAGACAACGACATGCCTTGGCTGTCGCGAATATGGGTGATATGGAATTCTTCTAATAAATGCTCTACTTGCTCAATCCGTTGGTCGGTAGTGAGTTCTTTACGAGTCTGCAATACGGCCATAATATTGTCGTATACGGTCAGTTTGCGAAAAATACTGGCTTCTTGCGGCAAGTAACCAATCCCTTTGCGAGCTCTAAGATGCATTGGGTCGGCGGTTAAATCGTCATCATCAATTAAGATCCGACCTTTATCGCTTTGCACTAAGCCGACAACCATATAAAACGTGGTTGTTTTACCTGCACCATTGGGGCCTAAAAGACCGACAATTTGGCCTGTTTTAACGGTTAAACTCACATCTTTAACAACCTGACGAGTTTTATAGCTTTTAGCTAAATTTTCAGCCGTTAGGGTTATTTGGGTCATGGTTTGATCTGCTTTTTAACAGGAATTTCAGGGAGCTTTTGCTTTGGTGCAGTCTCGTCTTGGAAATTCTCAGGTTGAATAATAGTAATAACGCGATCTTTCCCTGTACCAGTACTTTCAGCAATCAGCTCTTGAGCGTTAATGTTGTACTTAATACGGTTACCGGTTACTTGGCTACCAGATTGATCCAGTTTGGCATTACCTGTCAATGTCAGTGTAGTGGTAGCAAGATCATAGCTTATTTCGTTGGCACTGGCGGTACCAATTTGACCGTCGTCTAACTCTTGTGAAAACGTTGCAGGGTTACCTATAGCGATGAGTTTTTTACTGGTGCTATTTTCGGGAGTAAACGCCCGTAACTCATCAGCATTAATGTTAATAGTGCCTTGGGTAACGGTAACAGGACCATTAAAAACAATTTGATTATTTTTAATGTCAGCAGACTGGCTTACTGAGGCAATTTTCAACTCTTGTTGAAGATCACCTTGTTTCGCTATGGTAGGTAAACTCAGCAGGCAAAATATGCTGCCAAATAACATAACATTGGCGTGAGTGTTGAGGCGATTAATGTGGCTCATATGTTCCTTCTACCTGGCTGAGTAGCGATAATTTTTGCGAATTCAAGTCAGCATGTAGACCTAAACCTTGAATAATAAACCCTTTACCTTTGATGTACACCATCTCTTGTGAGGTGCCGATCATAGTGGTTAAATCCACCGAAACAGCTTGGGTACTGAGTGACTGCAGGGGTTCTTCTATATTAATGGCATCAATAATAACATTATTTTCTAATATGACTTGGCTGGTATTTTTATTCAATTGGCCTCTATCTGCGCTTAATTGCCATTGCGCTTGGCCGTTTTCAGGGTAAATGAGGTAAACAGGTTTAGTAAAGTGAGTAATGTCACTTGAGGCGTAATGCTCCATGTGTTCGGCACTGACTCGACTAGCAATTAAACCGAGTTTATTAAATTCTGTGGTGCGTAGGTTATCCGCTACAAAGTCTGGACGTTCAATACCACGAACTTTCACAGCATCCATTTCACTGCGTTTTATTTGCGCTTGCCAGTAGAGGAAAAAAGCAAGTCCAAAAAAAAGCCACAATACCTAGAGTGATTCTATTCATATACTCATACCATGAGCACTGGCAAATTTATCTTGGCTTAAAAGCAGTAAATCAGTGAGTTCTCGTAACGCGCCATGGCCACCATTAAGAGAGGTGGTCATATGGCAATGTTGCTTAACAAATGGGTGCCCGTCACCGACACACACGGCAAGACCAACTGCTTTCATAACTGGGAGATCTACCATATCATCGCCAATATAAGCGACTTCGTCTGCGCTGACATTATACAGTGATAGGAGTTGTTCAAATGGCTCAAACTTGTTATCAATACCTTGATAAATATGTTTAATACCTAACGCGGTCATGCGAGTTTCGACAATCTTTGATTTGCGGCCAGTAATGACGGCAACGTGCATTCCGCTTGTCAGGATAGATCGAACACCATAACCATCGCGAGTATGAAACGCTTTGAGTTCTTCGCCAGCGTTGCTGAGATAAATTCGACCATCTGAAAATACCCCATCGACATCACAGATTAACAGTTTGATTTTTTGAGCGCGTTGCCAAATATCATTGCTGATAGGGCCGTAAAATCCTTGGTGGCTGGTGGTTGATTCTGACATGATTAAATGACTCCCGCTTTAACCATATCGAGCATGTTTAATGCTCCGATCGGTTGATGTTTTTCATTGACTACAATCAGTCCGTTAATACTTTTCTCATCCATAATTTGCAGTGCTTGTGCCGCTAGAATACCGCTAGGGCAGGTGACACAATTCTGGGTCATTACCTGAGCTATCGGAGTGGTGCGAAGGTTGACTTCGGCGTCGATAACTCGGCGCAAATCGCCATCAGTAAAAATACCAACCAGTGTTGTTTCGCTGTCGACAACTGCTGTCATACCAAGGCCTTTTTTGGATATTTCATATAGCGTTTCAGTAATACAAATATCATTATGCACTATGGGTAAATCATCGCCTTTATGCATAACATCATCGACTTTTAATAATAATTTTCGTCCCAGAGATCCACCAGGGTGTGACAAAGCAAAATCATCTCGAGTAAAGCCTTTGGCTTGCAATAAGGCAATGGCTAATGCATCACCCATTGCTAAAGTTGCTGTGGTACTCGAGGTTGGTGCCAACCCTAACGGGCATGCTTCTTCTTGTACTTCAATGCACAAATGGATTTTAGATAAACGCGCCATATTAGAGTCTGGTTTACCTGTTACTGCGATAACCGGTACGCCCATTCGCTGTATTACTGGCATTAATGTCAGTATTTCACTCGATTCACCTGAATTAGAAATGGCAAGCACAATATCGTTTTTAGCCAATGCGCCTAAATCACCATGACTTGCTTCACCTGGATGAACAAAAAATGCCGGTGTACCTGTGCTGGCAAAGGTCGCGGATATTTTATTACCAATATGCCCCGATTTCCCCATGCCCATAACAATCACTTTGCCTTTGCACTGCAAGATGAGTTCACATGCTTGACCAAACTCAACTGAGTCTACATATTGATATAAATTATCTAGGGCAGCCTTTTCAATATCAATGACTTTACGGCCCCACTGACGAAATTGAGTTTGATTTACCATACGGTTCTCTCTTTTAGCTGAATACTTTACCTTCATGCCCCAATCTAGTGAGACTGAAATACAATCACTTGGTACGCGATAAAGGTGATTAATAATAGTGTGCCATGCCAACGAGTCAGTTGTTGCTTAGCGCCACTGGATAATACTAAAACGGCTAATGCTGCACTGGTGCCTAATACCATGTAGAAGTCTCTGCCGCTGGCCGATGTATCGATTTCCCCGGGGGAAATTAACCCTGGCAATGCCAACACAGCAAGAATATTAAATAAGTTCGATCCAACGATATTACCAATGACAAGATCGTGTTCTTTTTTTAACACGCCAGCAATGCAGGCTGCTAATTCTGGTAGGCTTGTCCCTACTGCAATAATGGTTAAACCGATGACAAGATCGGACAAACCATAAAACTTTGCAATACCCACGGCACCATCAACCATCCAACCAGCTGATAGCGGGAGTAATATAATACCGACTGTAAGCCAAATGATAGCATGAAAGGTTGGTACATCTTTAGGGATCTCAGAGTCCATTTCAGTATCTAAGCTGTCGGTGGTTTTGTCATGAGTTGCTTGCCAAATAAAATATCCCATTAACCCTAAAAGGGTTACAAGCAGCATGATACCTTCTACTCGTGTTAATACATTATCATGCAAGGTAAAGCCTGCAAATACAGTAGCTGCGAGCATAATAGGTATTTCACGTTTTAAGGTTTGTGAGCCTACACTAATCGCACCCAGTAATGCGGTTAATCCTAAAATTAAGGTAATGTTAGCTATGTTAGAACCTAGGACATTACCAATCGCGGTGTCACGCATGCCATCCATTGAGGCTGTGGCAGCAACAAACATTTCAGGAGCAGAACTCCCCATCGCAACAATAGTGAGTCCAATTAACATGGGAGGTAAGCCTAAATTACGCGCAAATGCGGCAGCGCCATAAACAAATCTATCCGCACTCCAGACTAAAACTGCAAGGCCGACGACTAACATTAGGATATTAACTAGCATGTGATTCCGATAGTGGTAATTAATTGACGAGCATTTTCGCTGGATTTGTATCAAATTGAAAGCATTGCCCAGTAATTGTACTGACAATCATATGTGCTTATATGGATATAGTTGTCGCTTAATCGACAATTACAGTACAATTTGCGCTTAAACTTAATGCAAGGAAGGCTGTTATCTCCTCAACGCCAATGTCTGATATGAGTAAATCGAATAATAAACCTTTGGTCGAAGTTAACCATTTGGCCTTTAGTCATGGTTCGCGCGTTATCTATGAAGATATTTCTTTGTCGATCCCCAAAGGTAAAGTAACAGCAATCATGGGGCCTAGTGGTATTGGTAAAACGACCCTATTAAAATTAATTGGTGGGCAGCTAATTCCCGATAGCGGGCAAGTATTGTTTGATGGCCATGATATACATCAGCTTAAGCGTAAGGATCTTTTTCAACTGCGAAAGCGCATGAGCATGCTATTTCAAAGTGGTGCATTATTTACCGATCTTAACGTATTCGATAATGTGGCCTTTGCCTTGAGAGAACATTCTGGACTTCCAGAAGATGTTATCCGTTCAATTGTATTGATGAAGCTGCAAGCTGTCGGTCTTCGCGGCGCAGCATATATGATGCCAAACGAGTTATCTGGTGGCATGCAGCGAAGAGCCGCATTAGCTCGGGCGATTGCACTTGAACCTGAAATGGTGATGTATGATGAGCCATTTGCAGGACAAGACCCCATTTCCATGGGTATGTTAGTTAAACTTATTCGTGAGTTGTCGGACTCATTAAAACTCACTTCGGTGGTTGTGTCTCACGATGTTGATGAAGTATTGGGTATAGCAGATTATGTTTATGTGATTGCAGACAAAAAAGTCATTGCTCATGGTACACCAGAGCAATTACGTCAATCTGATAATCCACAACTAGTTCAGTTTATTCAAGGCGCGCCAGATGGCCCAGTGCCATTCCATTATCCTGCAGAGGATTATCAAGAGGAGCTACTTCGTGGGCGCAACTGATTATATTGCCGATATCGGCAAATATGCACTGCAAATAGTGTTGGGCTATGGCCGAGCGGGCATTATGTTATGGCGCGCGATTGTACGTGTGCCTAATTTTAAAAAAGGCATGCCACTTCTGGTTAGACAAGTTTATGTGCTTGGTGTCCGTTCCATGGTGATCATTTTAGTGTCTGGCTTGTTCATTGGCATGGTATTAGCGCTACAGGGATACAACATTCTTGTTGGGTTTGGTACTGAGGAAAGTTTAGGGCCTATGGTGGCACTAAGCTTATTACGTGAACTCGGGCCAGTGGTTGCCGCGTTATTATTTGCTGGCCGAGCAGGTTCTGCTTTAACGGCTGAAATTGGCTTAATGAAATCGACTGAGCAGTTGTCGAGTCTAGAAATGATGGCGATAGATCCGTTAAGACAAATCATTGCACCGCGTTTTTGGGCAGGCGTCATCAGCATGCCATTGCTAGCGTTAATGTTTAGTTTAGTCGGTATTTTTGGTGGCCATTTAGTCGGTGTAGAATGGAAAGGCATTGATAGTGGTGCATTTTGGTCTATTCTTCAAGCATCGGTTGAATGGCGACAAGACATAGTTAATTGTTTGATTAAAAGTACTATTTTTGGTGTGGTGGTGACATGGATTGCCTTGTACAGAGGTTATGAAGTCCAACCTAATCCAGAAGGTATCAGCCGTGCGACAACTTCAACGGTTGTGCAGGCAAGCTTAGCTGTTCTAGCGCTGGACTTTTTGCTTACGGCAATCATGTTTGGAAATTAAGATTTTTTCATTGTTTAGATTAATTTAAGTGGTTTAATAGTATGTTGACACGGAAAATAGAGTTATTGGTAGGCGTGTTTTTATTGTCAGGTTTGTTGGCTTTTTGCATCTTAGTATTCAATGTTGCTAATGTTCAAGTCAAATCTAATGACCAGACTTACAACTTGGTCGCTGAATTTAATAATATTGGCGGCTTAAAAGTACGTTCGCCAGTAAAAGTGGGTGGTGTGGTGGTTGGTCGTGTAACCAATATTACTCTCGATACCCATAAGTTGGTGCCAATAGTGACATTAACAATGGATAAGCGTTTTGATCAATTTCCGGAAACAAGCAGCTTAGCTATTTTGACTTCAGGACTCCTTGGCGAGCAATTTATTGGTTTAACGCCTGGGTTTATGGATGATGATATTTCGATGCTTGCCGATGGCGATAAAGTACATGACACACGTGGTGCATTGATTTTAGAAGATTTAATTGGTCAGCTTTTATATAGCATGTCATCTAAAGATAAATAGGATCCCAATTATGAAAACATTTTTTAATCATGTTATGGCGCTATGCCTAATAGGCAGTGCGGTTATCAGCCAAGGTGCAATGGCTGCTAATGATGAGGTCAATACCCGTGATCCTTATGAGATGATCAAACAAGTCGCCAATATGACTTTTGATCGTTTTAAAGCAGATAAAGCCTTAATTAATGATGATTTAAGTCATTTAAAAGTTATTGTTCGTGAAGAGCTTATGCCTTACGTCGATTATAAATATGCTGCTTATAAAGTGATGGGGCAGTATTTAAGTGATACGACCGTCGATCAACGTAATCGTTTTGTGGATGCCTTTGAAGGTTATTTAGTGGCAACCTATGCACAAGCATTAACCGAATATACTGATCAAAAAGTGGCTTTTGACCCGCCGAGTGATTTCAGCAATGAAAAAATAGTTGAAGTGAATGTTCAAATCCTTGAGCAAGGTCGTCCACCGATTAAAATTCAATTTAAAGCGCGTCGTTTAAAAGACGATACGTGGAAAGCGTTCGATTTAGTGGCAGAAGGTGTGAGTTTATTGGCTTCTAAACAGTCTGAAATCTCTAATTTAATCCGCCAGCAAGGTATTGAAGCGGTGATTACCATGCTGAATGATAAAACCCAACAGACTATTGATCGCCAACCAGCAAAAGAAGCTGCAGCTGCGTGATTACCTTTAATCAACAAGATCAACGTTGCATCGTCAGCGGTCGCTTAACCCAAGATGAAGTAAAACAATTGTGGCCAAAACGCCATGAATTGTTTACTGCATCAACTCAAGTGGTAGACTTATCAGCATTAGAATACGTCGACAGTGCGGGTGTTGCACTGTTATTAGCGTTAATCAAACTACATGCGACAAGTAGCCAAGAAACAAGTGTGATACATCAGTTGGTTAATCCAAGTGAACAGCTCAAAAAAATGATTGAGCTTTATGATTTAGATGCTTTTTTCAGCCAAAAATAGAAACGAATAGTAAAGGTAATTGATTCCATGGAATGCAATGTTATAGAACAAATTTTAACCGAGGCGTTGTCGCTCACTGAAGCGCACGTTACCTCTGATGGCAGTCACTACAAAGTCGTCGCCGTAGGTGAGTGTTTTGATGGTATGAGCCGGGTAAAACAACAGCAAGCAATTTACAGTCCTTTAGCTGAGCAGATTGCCAGTGGTGAATTGCATGCGTTAACAATTAAAACTTTTACGCCGACTCAGTGGAAGCGTGAAAAACTTTTCAATATGTAACAACAGAGATTCACAGTGGATAAATTAACTATTAAAGCCAGCAAGCCTTTAGCTGGTGAAGTCGTGATCTCTGGTGCAAAAAATGCGGCACTCCCCATTTTAATGGCTGGCGTATTAGCCGAAACAGATTTTATTGTCTCAAATGTTCCCAACTTACGCGACGTGATCACCAGTTGTGAATTATTACGTTGTTTAGGTGCCGAAGTTGAAGACCTCGGCGGTAGCCGCATTCGTATTTCTACCTCTAACTTAAACGAATATTGCGCACCTTATGACTTAGTCAAAACAATGCGTGCATCGATTCTTATTTTAGGCCCACTGCTTGCCCGTTATGGTACTGCAGATGTTTCTTTACCTGGCGGTTGTGCCATTGGTGCTCGTCCGGTGAACCTGCATTTACATGGCTTAGAGTTAATGGGTGCCAAAATTGAAGTCAAGGAAGGCTACATTAAAGCGCGTGTTGATGGCCGTTTAAAAGGCGCTCATATCTTTATGGATATGGTCAGTGTCGGCGCAACAGAAAACTTGCTGATGGCTGCAGCATTAGCTGATGGCACGACAGTCATTGAAAATGCGGCCCGTGAACCTGAAGTGACTGACTTAGCTCATTGCTTAATTGCCATGGGAGCAAAAATCACTGGTGTTGGTTCTGCCACGTTAACGATTGAAGGTGTGGAACGTCTATCGGGTTGTGAATACCGCGTCATGCCAGATCGTATCGAAACCGGTTCATTCTTGGTTGCCGCAGCCGTCACTCGCGGTAAGATTCGTTGTGTATCAGCCGATCCTAAAACCTTAGAAGCGGTATTATCTAAGCTTGAAGATGCCGGTGCTGAGATCACAACTGGCGAAGATTGGATTGAGCTTGACATGAAAGGCCAACGTCCAAAGTCTGTTAATATTAAAACCGCACCTTATCCTGCGTTTCCAACCGATATGCAAGCGCAATTTTGTGTGTTGAATGCACTTGCTCAAGGCACAGGTCGTGTTACTGAGACTATCTTTGAGAATCGCTTCATGCACGTTCCTGAATTAAGCCGTATGGGCGCAGACATAGAGCAAGAAGGTAATACTTGTATCATCCATGGTACTGAGCGTTTAAACGGTGCCCAAGTGATGGCGACAGATTTACGCGCCTCTGCTAGCTTAGTGATTGCAGGCTTAATGGCTGATGGCTTAACTACAGTCGATCGTATATATCACCTTGACCGTGGTTACGAGCATATTGAAGCCAAGTTTCAAGGTTTAGGTGCTGAAGTTGTTCGCGTGAAGAACTCTTAGGTTTATCTCGCTCTCAGCAGAAAATACCTCATAAAAAAGCCATTCAAATGAATGGCTTTTTTATAACGTTGATTTAATGAGTAATAGGTATTACTCAGGCGCTGTGGCTTTTTCTGCAATAATGACTGGCAGTATTTGACGCTTTACTCACGTATAATGGTCATGTTGACTTTAGTTCCTGGGGGGGTCTCTGCAATTCTGTCCATCAACATTTCAACCCCCGGGACATCTTCATCATTATATTGGGTAATGACATCTCTTGGCGTTAAGCGCGCACGAGCCGCTGGTCCGTCAGGATCGATACCCGTCACTAACACACCTTTTAAATCGGGCAGGTTGAGTATCTGTGCCATTACCGGATTAAGTGGTTCACCTGAAATACCTAAAGCACCACGGATAACTCGGCCATGTTTAATCAACTTATCCATAATGCTGTGGGCTAACTTAATGGGGATAGCGAAACTAATCCCATTACCGCCACTATCATTACCCACTTGGAATGCCGCGGTATTGATACCGATTAATTCACCGCCGGTATCGATTAGTGCTCCGCCTGAGTTACCAGCATTAATGGCTGCGTCTGTTTGCAAGAAGTCGAGGTAACCTGAACTTAAGCCATTACGTCCTGTTGCACTAATAATACCCTGAGTAATTGTTTGGCCAATATTGTATGGATTACCAATGGCTAGCACCACATCGCCTACTTGGGCTAGTTTATCGAGATTAATCGGTACTATAGGTAAATTATCGCCTTCAATTTTAAGTACTGCTAAATCTGTCTCTTGATCAGAACCAACTACTTCAGCAGTAAATTTACGCCCATCTTGTAGCGCAATAACAATCTCATCGGCTTTTTTTATCACATGATAATTTGTGAGCACATAGCCTTCTTTACTCATTATCACGCCAGAGCCAAGGCCTTGAAGTGAGCTTGAATTGAGCGGATTACGTTGATCAATGCTAAGACTATAAATATTGGCTACTGCAGGTGCGGCTCGACGAACGGCTTTAGCGAAAGATAATTCTGAGCCACTATTGCTGACATTTGTGAGGCTATTGTTGAATGAGGAATTTTGCATTAACGCTGTTATGGCTAAAAAAACAGCAGCCATAATTAGACCAAATACCACAGCTTTAGTTATATAGATGCAAGTGTCTTTTAGGTTCATGGCTTGAATAATTGTTAAAAAAAATGGCTGTTATATTAACATAGCTCAAATAAATAAGCACCGACCAAAAGTTGGCCGATGCTTCATTCTTGAACGGGTATCACAGACTATAACCTGATGATTCTTATAGCTGTGATGAGGTAAATTAAGTGCCAACTATGTTAGCGTCAACTGTATTAGCGTAAAACAAGATAGAGTAAGTTATTGTCACGTAATATCTTCAGTGCCACAGAGTTTTTATTGTCTTTTAGCATTTCTTTTAATGCTTTAAGGCTGGTCACTTTACTGCGATTAAGCCCCACAATTAAGTCACCTTTGACTAAGCCACTCATTGCTGCAGGTGAACCTTGAGCAATATCAGTGATCTCAATACCTTTTTTACTGTCCTCAAGTGTCGCGCCTTGTAACATAGGATGTACGCTACCGGCTTCAGCCTCAACTTTGTCTGCTTCACCTAGTGTCGCTTTAATCTTCTTCGTATCGCCATCACGAATAATTCCGAATTCAACCTCGGCACCAGCACCCATAGTGGCTACTTTTGCGCGTAATTCCTGGAAGGTTTTAATACTCCGCCCATTGAGGCTGACAATAATATCACCCGCTTTTAATCCTGCTTTATCAGCAGCACTTTTTGGCATCACTTCATTAACGAAACCGCCGTGCTGGGTATCTAAACCAAACGCTTTGGCAAGTTCATTATCAAGATCGCGACCTGATACCCCTAATACGCCGCGTCGTACTTCACCATGCTCAATAATCTGTTCAACAAGGTTGTTAACCATATTGGCTGGGATAGCGAAACCAATACCAACGTTACCGCCATTTGGGGCGACAATCGCAGTATTAATACCGATGAGTTCACCTTTTAAGTTAACTAATGCACCGCCAGAGTTACCACTATTTATCGCGGCATCAGTTTGGATAAAGTTTTCTAGCATTTCAATGCCTAAACCACTGCGGCCGAGTGCGCTGACTATTCCTGACGTTACAGTTTGTCCAAGCCCAAATGGGTTACCGATGGCAACTGCAAAATCACCAACGCGGATGTCGTCAGAATCAGTTTGCTTAATCGCGACTAAGTTTTTCGCTTCAATTTGCAGCAGGGCAATATCAGACTCTTTATCTGCGCCAATGAGTTTAGCAGTGACTTCGCGACCATCATGTAAACCGACTTTAATATCGTCTGCACCGTTAATAACGTGGTTATTAGTAATGATATAGCCTTTATCAGCATCGATAATGACCCCTGAACCTAACCCTCTAAAAGGACGTTCTTGAACTTGTTCTTGTGGAGCGTTAGGACCAAAGAAGTAGCGAAATACATCAGGGACGCGTTGTTTTGATACTTGAGTACCAGATACTGCTACTGATACCACCGCAGGTGTAGTGCGTTCTAGCATTGGCGCTAAACTAGGAATAGCTTGGCCGTCAACCGCTTGTGGAATGGCAGCGAGCGATAGTGTTGGTGCTATGGCTAACGATGCCGTTAATAACGCAGCAGAAAGTAAACTTAATTTGGTTTTCATCTATGGATAGCTCCTGTATGCATTCAAGCTTTATGACATTAAAATATGTGGTTTGATGACATAAAATATGTGGCTTGAGGGCATTATTTTAAAGTTAAATATCGTTAATCATTTATATTAGTGCTGTTGCGAGCCCGTTTTGAAATGGTGAGCTAATCAGTTCGTTTGCAATAACAAGTCAGTAAAAAATAAGTCAGTTGACGATAATCAATCAGAGTAGTGCTCATCTGGTTAGTTGCATTTTTATTAACAAAGGTTAATTTGATCCTTTGAAGCCATTACTCGTATTTGTTGTTTAATGTTATTATTCGCAGCAATTATTTGATGTAAGAGAGTCGTAATCGTGTCGCAGTTAACCCCTTGGCAGCATTATCAGCAAGACCTTACCCGAGAAGATTTTTCACATGATGCCGCACAAGAAAAAGCGGTAAAATCATTACAACGCGTTTACGATGAATTAATGGTCGCGGCTAAACCGATATCTGGTATTAATAAATTGTTTGCTGCCGTTGGGGTTAAATCAACACCTGCAGCGGTAAAAGGCTTGTATTTATGGGGCGGCGTTGGTCGCGGTAAAACCTATTTAATGGATACTTTTTTTGACTCATTGCCTATTGAGCAAAAATTACGAGCTCATTTTCATCGGTTTATGCATCAAATCCATCATGACTTAGGCGAGTTAAAAGGTGTACAAGATCCGCTATTGTCTATAGCCAAGAAGATGGCGTCGCAATATAAAATTATTTGTTTTGATGAGTTTTTTGTCTCTGATATTACCGATGCCATGTTATTGGGGACTCTATTTCAAGCATTGTTCAAAGAAGGGGTTGCACTCGTGGCTACCTCAAACATCATCCCCGATGAATTATATAAAAACGGTCTACAGCGAGCGCGTTTTTTACCTGCGATTGCGTTGATTAATCAACAATGTGAAATTCTCAATGTCGATTCAGGTATTGATTACCGTCTTCGCACCTTAGAGCAGGCTGAGATTTATCATCATCCACTCGATGAACAAGCAGACATCAACTTGTTGCATTACTTTGATCAACTCGCGACCGAATCAGAAAGACTGACCTCCCCGATAGAAATTGATGGCCGTGCCATTCGCATTCGTCAACAGTCACAAGGTGTACTGTTAATTAATTTTCGTGATCTCTGCGATGGCCCTCGTTCACAGCGAGATTACATGGAAATGGCATGCCTTTATCATACTGTGTTGCTGAGTGGATTAGAGCAAATGGGTTCACAGCAAACGGGTGATGATATTGCCAGACGCTTTTTAGCCATGGTTGATGAGTTTTATGAGCGAAATGTGAAATTGATTATTTCTGCGCAAGTGGAATTAGAGCAGATTTATACCGATGGCCAGTTAACGTTTGAGTTCAGACGCTGTCGCTCAAGACTGATTGAAATGCAATCGAGAGAGTATCTGGCGCTGGAACATTTACCATAGGCTAGTAGTGAGATTTTTAAAAAAAGCAGGCGGTTAATTATTCAGCCGAAATAGAGCTGTTTATTTAAAATATTATCAGAAATCAGGTGATCTTTGCTGTGGCTTTGCGTATAATCTGCGACCTGCCCGCGTTAATCCGCCAATTTGGGCGGAAGTTGTAAGCCAATATTCATGTTCGAAGGGGCAAGAATCGGTAATTTTGTGTTGATTGCAACCTGCAGTCGGCATGTGAGACAGAAAATTAACTTTGGGTTTTTGTAATAATGAAGACTTTTACTGCTACACCAGAAACTGTAACTCGTGACTGGTTTGTTGTTGACGCTGAAGGCAAAACTTTAGGCCGTATCGCAACTGAAATCGCAACTCGCTTACGTGGCAAGCATAAGCCAGAATACACTCCACACGTTGACACCGGTGATTACATCATCGTTATCAATGCTGAAAAAGTGACTGTAACTGGTAATAAAGCAGCCGGTAAGATCTACTACTCTCATTCAGGCTTCATTGGTGGCATTAAGCAAATCAGCTTTGAGAAGCTTCAAGCTCATAAGCCTGAAATGATCATCGAGAAAGCAGTTAAGGGTATGTTACCAAAAGGTCCTTTGGGCCGTGCCATGTTCCGTAAACTTAAAGTTTATGCTGGCACAGAACATAACCACGCTGCACAACAACCACAAGTTCTTGATATCTAAACGGGAGGAGTAAGCAAATGTCTGCAACTCAGTACTACGGCACTGGCCGTCGCAAAACATCTACAGCTCGCGTTTTCGCTAAAGCAGGTAGTGGCAATATCGTTGTAAACCAACGTCCTTTGGATGTTTATTTTGGTCGTGAAACTGCTCGTATGGTTGTTCGTCAACCATTAGAATTAGTTGAAATGACTGATAAATTAGACATCTATGTAACAGTTAAGGGCGGTGGTACTACTGGCCAAGCTGGTGCAATTCGTCACGGTATTACCCGTGCACTATTGCAACTAGACGAAGCTTTACGTCCTACTCTACGTACCGCTGGTTTTGTTACCCGTGATGCTCGTAAAGTTGAACGTAAGAAAGTTGGTCTACGTAAAGCACGTCGTAAGCCACAATTCTCTAAGCGTTAATTCGTTTTTTGGATTCAAAAAACCCAGCTTATGCTGGGTTTTTTATTGCCTAAATTTTATCACTTCATACCGCAGCAATTTTATTCATCAGCAGCTATCAAGCGCTCTTTTGTCCTGCGAGTTCAGCTCTTAATACACTGGATATTAACCGAGCCTGGAATAAGTCACTTCTCCTTACCCGTAAAACAAGTCGCAAGTTTGATATGACATAGGCCGAAAGTGGTTATTTTACCTTACTTAGTTTCATCTCTTATACCAGCGCTTATTTCCCGTTCAGGTTAACTTTTTTGGCATTAGGTATTAGGCATGAGGTTTACAAGCTTGTGACTTATAAGGTCGAAATGCATTGAATAAAGATGTACTACTAATAGTGCTCACTAGATTGAACGTTTTGATTTAAGACAGCAGGGGACTTGGCGTATTAAGGTAATGTATTTATAAGGCAGATTAAACGCAGTTGCCAATCATGCTTAACGTCTTCTTAGGCTAATCAAGCAGATATTGAATATAATAAGGCTCAATAAAAGAGAGGCTAAAACATGAATATACCGTTATTAATGAGTGCATTTGGGTTAGTTTTAATCCTTGAAGGGCTAGGTCCATTACTTTTTCCTAACAAGTGGCAAAAATATTTATTAGAGCTTTCGACACAAAAGCAAAATGTTCTCAGACGCTTAGGTGGCTGCTTAGTAACAACAGGAGCCGTTTTATTGATCATTTTTCAATAAAATACTTGCCTATAACCCCCTAAAACCTGTTAAAATTCTATTTTATACCACAAGACGTTGCAGCTAATAATGGGCAAAAATGTAGTCGTACTCGGCACTCAATGGGGTGACGAAGGCAAAGGTAAGATTGTCGACCTTTTAACAGAACAGGCAAAATACGTAGTTCGTTACCAAGGCGGCCATAATGCTGGTCACACTTTGGTAATTGATGGTGAAAAAACCGTTCTTCATCTTATTCCGTCTGGGATTTTACGTGATAACGTAAAATGCATTATCGGTAATGGTGTGGTTGTTGCTCCTGATGCGTTGATGAAAGAAATCAACATGCTCAAAGGACGTGGCGTACCTGTAGAAGAGCGTTTATTAATTTCTGAAGCATGTCCGCTTATCCTTCCGTTCCATTGTGCATTGGATATTGCTCGCGAGAAAGCGCGCGGTAATCAAGCCATTGGTACAACTGGACGTGGTATTGGTCCTGCATATGAAGACAAAGTTTCTCGTCGCGGTTTACGCATCGGTGATTTGTTTAATGCAGAACTTTTCGCAACTAAGTTAAAAGAAGTGATGAAATATCATAACTTCATGCTAACTGAGTATTACAAAGTTGAAGCTGTTGATTATCAGCAAACACTTGATGATGCATTAGCGATTGCTGATTATCTGAAAAGTATGTGTACTGATGTCAGTGAAATGCTTGATGCTGCGCGTAAAGCGGGTGAGCCGATTCTATTTGAAGGCGCTCAAGGCACATTATTGGATATCGACCACGGTACTTATCCATTCGTGACGTCATCAAACACAACAGCTGGCGGTGTAGCGACAGGTTCAGGTTTTGGTCCTCGTCATTTAGACTATGTTTTAGGCATCATGAAAGCTTACACGACTCGCGTCGGTGCTGGTCCATTCCCAACAGAATTAGCCAACGAAATTGGCGATTATATTGGTGAGAAAGGCCAAGAGTTTGGTGCAACGACTGGTCGTAAACGTCGTCCAGGTTGGTTGGATGCAGTGGCCATGCGCCGTGCGGTTCAAATCAATAGCGTTAGTGGTTTTTGTTTAACTAAATTAGACGTTTTAGACGGTCTAAAAGAAGTTAAAATCTGTGTTGGCTATCAATATCCTGATGGAACAGTTTCTAAGGTAACTCCTTTGGCTGCAGAAGGTTATGATTTAGTTACGCCAATATACGAAACTATGCCTGGTTGGAGTGAAAACACTTTTGGTGCTACATCAATCGAGCAGTTGCCTACCGCGGCAATGAACTATATCAAACGTCTTGAAGAGTTATTAGAGACGCCTATTGATATTATCTCTACTGGGCCGGACAGAAATGAAACCATGATTTTGGTTAGTCCGTTCAAGTAAACTAAAGAGGCCGCGATAAGCGGCCTTTTTAATGAGCCTAATTAACGCTTGTAACAGTTTCTACTCAAGAAATACGCTATACTGCCGATGGATAAACCATGAAAGTGTCAGCGAGAATCCTTATGTTGCGTATCTGTTTATTGTTATTGAGTGTCGTTTCCATCAATGTATTTGCGGTGACAGAAGCCGTCGATATCTATAGCGATCAACAATTGATTTCGCTCATCCGCTCAAATCAATATTTACAACGCGTCAAAGCAGACGACTGTCAGTTGGTTCAAGACATTGAAGCCCGTGCTGAAGTATTACAGCAACCCATGTATCAGTTTTTATGGGGTGAAATGCTTAATAACGGTGTGTGTGTCAAGGCTCATCCTTCTCGCGGTATGGCATTGCTGCAAACTTCTGCCGAGCAAGGCAGTGCCGAAGCGATGGTAAAATTGGCAGATTATTATTATCGCGGTAAACTAGTGGTTAAAGATCCCAATCGTGCAGTGCAATATGTGTTGCCTGCGGCAGCTAATGGGGATTTAACCGCAAGAATGACATTAGTTCGTTTGTTTGGTGAAGGCTATGGAAGTCCTGCCGATTACGAACTTGGCTATCATTGGTTATATAACAGTATATTTGATGACGATGCTCAACAGAAAAAAGCTTCGTCTTTATTACAGATGCTCGCTGCAAAAATGCCTGCCAGTATAGTGGCCAGGGCACAGCAGCCACAGCTGTACACACGTTAAAGGCTCCACAATATGGAGCGAATTATTTGGAAATTGAATGATCAACGATCCTCATTTTGAGAGAGAACAAGACAAGTACGACAATCCTATTCCTAGCCGTGAGTATATTTTAGAATACTTGCGTGCCCAAAAGTCTCCTGTTACCCGCGATAAAATAGCTGAAGCATTATCCATTACCGATGAAGTGCCATTAGAAGCACTTCGTCGTCGTTTACGTGCGATGGAACGTGATGGCCAGCTAGTCTTTACTCGCGGGCAAAGCTATGGCTTACCTGAGCGTATGGATTTATTGTCTGGTACCGTTTTAGGCCACCGCGATGGATTTGGCTTCTTTAAGCCTGATGAAGGCGGTGACGACTTATTTATCAGTAATCGCGATATGCTGATGTATTTTCATGGCGATAAAGTGCTAGCACAAAAAGCGGGTACTGATCGTCGTGGTCGTCGTGAAGCTCGAATTGTGCGCTTAGTTCATGAGCGAACGGCTGCCTTAGTTGGCCGTTACCACGTCGACGCCGGTATGGGCTTTGTGATTGCAGATGACAGACGTATCACCCAAGAAATATTAATCGCCAGTGAAGATACCCTAGGCGCCCGCGCCGGTGATGTGGTGGTGGTTGAGTTAACCCGTCGCCCTGGTCGTTTTGTTAAAGCGGCAGCGAAAGTGACCGAAGTCTTAGGTAAGACCATGGCACCGGGTATGGAAATTGAAATTGCCTTACGTAATTATGATTTACCCCACACTTGGTCAGCGATTATTGAGAAAAAACTCAAACGTATTCCTGAAGAAGTCACCGAAGAAGATAAATTAGGTCGCGTCGATTTACGCCATTTACCCTTGGTCACTATTGATGGCGAAGATGCCCGTGATTTTGATGATGCGGTATATGCTGAAGCAAAACCAAGTGGCGGCTGGCGTTTATGGGTGGCGATTGCTGATGTGAGTCATTATGTACGTACTGATTCAGCATTAGATACTGAAGCGCGTGCACGTGGTAATTCGGTGTATTTCCCGTCGCAAGTTATTCCTATGCTGCCTGAGAAAATATCTAATGGCTTGTGTTCATTAAAGCCAAAAGTCGACCGTTTATGTATGGTTGCTGAGATGACAATTTCTGCAGCGGGTAAGTTATCGGGCACCAAGTTTTATCCAGCAGTAATGCATTCTCATGCTCGGTTTACCTATACCCAAGTTGCTGACATGCTAGAAGGTGGCCCAATAGCCCCTGAGCATGAAGCGCTATTCCCACATTTATTATGTTTGCAGTCGTTATATCTCACTTTAGATGAGCGTCGTGCTGAACGTGGTGCTATTGCATTTGAAACCTTAGAAACGCAGTTCATCTTTAATGAGCAGCGTAAAATTGACAAAATCGTCCCACGAGGCCGCAACCAAGCGCATAAAATCATTGAAGAATGTATGATTTTAGCCAACGTGGCTTCGGCAAAGTTTGTCAAAAAACACAAAGGTGAGGTGCTGTATCGTGTGCATGAAGCGCCGTCAGAACAAAAACTGGCTAACTTTAAAGAGTTTCTTGCTGAGCGCGGCTTAAGCATGGATGGTGGCTTAGAACCAACCCCGACTGACTATCAAAATCTGATGTTAAAAATTGCTGACCGTCCTGACTTTGAGTTAATTCAGGTGATGTTATTGCGCTCAATGCGCCAAGCTGTTTACAGCCCAGATAACGAAGGTCATTTTGGTTTAGCATTAGAAGCGTATTCGCATTTCACTTCGCCAATTCGTCGTTACCCTGATTTGATTTTACATCGAGTGATTAAGTATTTACTCGCAAAAGAGCAGGGCGATGTCACCGACAAGTGGACTCAAGATGGCGGTTATCTTTATCAGCTTGAAGAGTTAGATCTATTAGGTGAAGAATGTTCAACCACCGAGCGCCGCGCAGATGAAGCCACTCGCGATGTCAGTGATTGGTTAAAATGTGAATACATGCAAGATCACGTCGGTGATACCTTTGATGCCGTCATTGCTTCAGTCACTAGCTTTGGTCTGTTTGTTAGATTAAACGAATTATTTATTGATGGCTTAGTACACATATCAAGCCTTGCCAGCGACTACTACCAATTCGATCCAATGCGTCAACGACTGGTTGGTGAAAACACTCGCCAAGTGTATCAAGTGGGTGATGCTGTTACTGTTAAGGTTGCTGCGGTTAATCTTGATGATCGTCAAATTGACTTGTTGATGGTGGGTGACAATAGTAAAGGCGCAGGCAAATCGGCACGTAAAGGCAGCAAGCCTTCAACGGCTCGTGAACGAGTGAATGTTGAAGGGGCTAAAGCCGCACGTAAAGGTAAGTCGACAGATAAACCTAAGTCAGACAAATCTAAGTCGGATAAGCCTAAGGCCAGTAAACGTCGCTCAAGCAATAAAGCGTCATCGCCTGCGAGCAAGCCAGTGGCGGCAAAGAAGTCCACCGCGGCAGAGCAAAAAGCTGATACCACAAAACCGAATTCTAGCGTTAAGAAAACCCCTGCCAAGCGCAGCAAGAGAAAGTAATTAAATGAAAAAACAAGATACCATTTTTGGCATTCATGCCGTTGAAGCATTATTAAATCATAGCCCTGAACGTGTGATTGAACTTTGGCTGTTACAAGGCCGTGATGACGAACGCTTAACGCCATTGATTAATATCGCATCAACGTTTGGTACTACATTGCAACGTGCTGCACGTAAAGTGTTAGACGACAAAGCGGGTAGCTCACAACACCAAGGTATTGTCGCGCGTGTAAAAGCGGTAAAACCTTTGACAGAAACTGATTTAGACGCATTACTTGATAAAACAGAAGTGCCTTTTTTACTCATTTTAGACGGTGTAACCGACCCACATAATCTTGGTGCTTGCTTACGTAATGCCGATGCCGCTGGGGTACATGCGGTGATTGTACCTAAAGATAATTCAGTTGGATTAACCTCAACCGTCAGCAAAGTGGCTTGTGGCGCAGCAGAAACGGTACCGTTATTCCAAGTGACCAATCTTGCTCGTACCATGCGTCATCTTCAAGACAAAGGTGTTTGGATTGTCGGCACAGCAGGCGAAGCAGATGGTAATGTATATCAAGCGGACCTTAAAGGGCCTCTAGCGATTGCTATGGGTGCTGAAGATAAAGGTTTGCGTCGTTTATCTCGCGAAGGCTGTGATTCATTGGTTTCGATCCCAATGGCTGGCAGTGTGTCGAGCCTTAACGTGTCCGTTGCCACTGGGGTATGCTTATTTGAAGCCGTCAGGCAGCGTTTAGGTTAATTATTGCCTGCAGTAGAACGACATAAAAAAAACGGCGATATTTATCGCCGTTTTTTATTATCTCGAGTTCAGCTTGTGTTAGGTTATTGATGGGTGTCAGTCTTTAGCTTTTACAATCAAAGCCAGAATAAACATTAGCGTCTGCCAATTTCGTTATCGACATCCTCGTCATCTAACTCCTCTGGTATCAAGGTTTCTTCGCTCACACTGGAATAAGAGGTATTATATTCAGCTTGCTCATCAGCATCATCAAACTCATCATTGGTTGATTCCGGTTGGACATCGAATGCATCTTCAGCGGGATTGATCATTTGTTCGTTGACCATTTCAATGTCAACACGTGGATCAAATGATGCTGCTAATGGCGAGCTGACTAAGTCGCCCCCGGCCATCATGTAATCTCCAGTACTTGTTTGCTCAGCTTTTTGACGCACATTAATCCACAGTAGCCTTGCCAGTAAGGTGAATGAGCACATCGCCATAAATCCATATAGCATTTGATCACCTAATGCTTGCATTAAGCCAGAAGCGACTAAAGGACCAATACTTGCGCCAATACCAAAGGTGACTAAGATTGTGGCAGATAGCCCTACCCGCTCATGTTGTTCAACGCGCGAATTGGCTAATGCAGTTGCTAATGGATACAAGGTAAACGCTAAAATACCAAATAAGCTGGTTAATATTAACGAAGACACTGCGTGGAATGGGATTATTGTAATGATCAACACTATGACGCCTAATAAAGCGCAGTTAATTCGAATTAATAAGCTACGAGAGATGACATCGGATAATTTACCCATTGGCCATTGGGCTAGCAATCCTGCAAAAATGGTACACGACATATAGAGCGCAACGTGCTCAGGATCAATACCTTTAGCCGTGGCATAAGAGGGAGCCAAACCATAAAAACAGCCGACTATCATGCTTCCTAAGGCTATGGTTGTCAGAGCTTGGGGTGCTCTTTTCCAATAGAGTCCCATTTGTAATGGGGCTGGTGTTAACGGTTCGGGGTGAATTCTGCGCGTGATCGAAATCGGTACGATACATAAGGCAAAACAGATGGCAATCAACAGCAGTGGCTCTAAGCCTAAATCGGGATATAAACTAATGGCTCCTTGCCCAGCCATTAGCGCTAAATAAGATACGATCATGTAGCTCGCAAAAACAGTACCACGTTGGTTGTTTTCTGCCTGCTCGTTGAGCCAGCTTTCTAACACCATATATTGGCACATCATTCCCATACCCACTGCGAGGCGCAATACTAGCCAAATGGCTAAATTATCGATTAGGGCATGACCCAATGCAGAGGCAGTCACTATGCCCGCACAGGCAACAAAAGCACGAATATGACCGACTTGTGCAATCAGTTTATGGCCAACTTTAGAGCCGCAGACTAGGCCAATATAGTAAGCTGACATCATGCCACCAATCCATATTTGTGGCACCTGCATTGTGGTAAGACTTAGGCCTAAGTATGTGGTCAGTAGACCTGCAGCAAGCACCATCAAAAAGGTGGTGCTATATAATGAGGCAAAACTGCGTAGCGGGCTGTCCATAACTTGGCCTTTATTTTTTCAGTAAGGCCTCGTTTGCCTCATTGATTAATGGTCTTGTTTCGCTTCATTTAAGGTCAATAATTATTGAAACGTATACAACAAGTTGAATGTGGTGATGGTGTCAGTATTTTTAC
Source organism: Shewanella vesiculosa (assembly GCF_021560015.1). Classification (NCBI taxonomy): domain Bacteria; kingdom Pseudomonadati; phylum Pseudomonadota; class Gammaproteobacteria; order Alteromonadales; family Shewanellaceae; genus Shewanella; species Shewanella vesiculosa. The sequence goes on from NZ_CP073588.1 coordinate 4,303,817, forward strand.
TGTCATCAGGAACCACTTCAGTGTACTTGATGTTCATACCTATTTTAAATGCCCAATCTTGAATAAAGGTGTTTTTATAACTCATATCAAGGGTTAAGGTATTATTAGTCTGACCTGTTTCAGCTGTCACATCAGCATTAAAGCTAGTGTACTCTTGCAGTTTAACTGTGTATTTGGCCGCCGAACGTAAAATAATATCGCGGTTTGCATCAGGATCGGGTTCTGCAACACTGCCTTGTGGTTGGTCGTAACGATAACCCGGACCAGCTTCAAGGCTCAGTTTTGTTCTATTGTTCTTAATTAAATCAAAACCATAACCTGTTGAAATAGTAGATATTCGAGTGTACGAACCAAATTGATCCCAAGTAAATTCACCACGGCCAAATATATAACCGCGCTCTAGCTTGTAGTTAGACTGTAAGTATAATTCGTAACGCTCAGCAGTAGACTCATTACCATCAGCCGCATAATAGGCCTTTAATGTTGCTTCTTGCTTAGTGTTCTTCGAATCATAAGTTAAATAAGTTCGACCGTTGAAGTTTTTAGTTTCGTTGTTACCGCTATTTAATTGCAAGCCTGCTTCTACCTCAGCATTAAAACTGCTGGGTGGTTCCTGATAATCAGGTGGAACTAAGGCCCATGCCGGAGCAGACAATAAAAAGAGGCAGCATGTTGTTACTATGTTTTTCATGGTCATCATTAAAGTGTTTTATTCTTGATGGCGTAAACGCGGTATTTCGGACTGCGGCCATCATACCTGTAATCAAGATTGCTGAAAAGAGTGAGTTAGTGCTTGAGTTTATCGTACACTTTATGTATCATCGCGCGCTCAAATCAGTCACTTTAATTCGTTCCTTGCCTCCACATTGGTCTGACTGAGCCAGAAAAGAGGCTACTTAACCGTAAGGAGCAATAAATGCGTCATTATGAAATCGTATTTATGGTTCACCCAGATCAAAGTGAACAAGTCCCAGGTATGATTGAGCGTTACACCGGTGTTATCACCGCTGCTAATGGTACAATCCACCGTTTAGAAGATTGGGGCCGTCGTCAATTGGCTTACCCGATCCAAGACCTACATAAAGCTCACTATGTTCTTTTGAACGTAGAAGCATCTGCAGAGTCTATCGAAGAACTAGAAACAGCTTTCCGTTTCAACGACGCTGTTCTGCGTAACATGGTAATGCGCACTAAAGTGGCCGTTACTGAAGCTTCTCCTATGGCAAAAGCAAGAGACGAACGTGATTCACGTCGTTCACCTTCTGATGACCGTAATGCAGAAGAAAGCGCTGAAGAAAACGCTGAATAATTTTTTTGAATAATCACTTAGTGTTGTCTGGCACGATAACTCGTACAAGACGATTAGATAGCCCAAGCGGGATTGCCCATGTGGTGATAACGGTAGAGCATAAATCACAGCGGCAAGAAGTAGAAATGTTAAGAAACGTCTACTGTTTGATCCAAGTGATATTAAGTGGTCCGCGCTTTAATAGCGTAGCAAATAAATTACAAGTAGGTGTGCAAGTTGATGTTGAAGGGTTTCTTTCACTACAACAAGGGCGAAATGGACAAAACCGTTTAGTCTTGCATGCTGAAAATGTCGAATTGAAAACTTAGGAGACTGTCAAAATGGCACGTTATTTCCGTCGTCGCAAGTTCTGCCGCTTCACCGCTGAAGGTGTTGTGGAGATTGATTATAAAGATATCGTTACTTTAAAGAACTACATCACTGAAAGCGGCAAGATTGTTCCTAGCCGTATCACTGGTACCAGTGCTAGATATCAACGCCAACTAGCTCGCGCTATCAAGCGTGCTCGTTATCTTTCTCTACTGCCATATACTGATTTACATCAGTAATATTGCAGTATTAATTCCTAATAGAATATAGAGGATTTGATAATGAATGTTATTTTGCTAGATAAAGTTGCAAACTTAGGTAGCCTAGGCGACCAAGTTTCTGTTAAAGCTGGTTATGCTCGTAACTTCCTTTTACCTTATGGTAAAGCAGTTGTAGCAAACGCAGCAAACACTGAAGTATTTGAAACTCGTCGTGCTGAATTAGAAGCTAAAGTAGCTGCTGAATTAGCTGCTGCGACAGTTCGTGCTGAAAAATTAACTGCATTAGAAGTTGTTGTTATTGCTTCTAAAGCAGGTGATGAAGGTAAATTATTCGGCTCAATTGGCAACCGTGATATCGCTGATGCAGTTACTGCAGCTGGCGTAGCACTTGCTAAATCTGAAGTTCGTTTACCTTTAGGTGCTTTACGCACTACTGGTAGCTTCGAAGTTGAAGTTCAAGTACACACTGAAGTTAAAGCTGTTGTTAAGATTTCTATCGTTGCAGAAGCTTAATTACGTTTTAGCTCCATAAAAAAACACCGCCTCCGGGCGGTGTTTTTTTATGTGTATCATTTAATACTCATCCACTTTCAACAACACTTCCATGCACTATCTGGTTATATCGCGGTCGTTTAAATGTGTTATCTAATGAATGTTAACCAAGTAAACATTGCTATAATGTTCACTTGGTTATGGTTTATTTAAGTTCAATCCACCACAGTCGGTTTCTTTTCTGGTATGTCAGTGACGGCTTTAGTTACTGATCCAGTTGCGAGTTCAGCTTCTGCTAGTACTTCATTAGTTGCTTCGTTGATGACTTCAGCTTCTACTTCACTTGCTGCTGGAGATTTATTGGCGGCTTTATTTACGACCCCAGCAGCGGCTGCAGTTGTCGCTTGGTTAGGTAACTCAGCTTTATCTTCAACATCTTCTGTAGGGACCAATTTAGGTACTGATTCACTCGAGAGTTCAGATTCAATAGCGAGTTCAGTTGCAGCCTCTGCTTCATCAGTTGCTTCGTTGAAGGCTTCAGCTGCGACTTCACTTGCTGCTTGAGGTTCATTGGCGGCTTCATTTACAACCTCTGCAGTCGCTTGGTTAGATAACTCAAGCTGATCTTCAGTATCTTCTGTAGAGACTAATTTAGGTGTTGATTCACTCGCGAGTTCAGATTCAATCGCGACTTCAGTTGTCGCTTGGTTGGATAATTCAACTCTATCTTCAGTATCTACATCTTCAGTAACAGCATCTCCAATATCTTCTGTAGGGACTAATTCAGGTGCTGATTCATCACTGAGATCAGTTGTTGCTTGTGCTTCTGTCGCGGCTTCAATTGCTTGGTCAGAGAACTCAGCTTTATCTTCAGTATCTGCTGTGGTGGTTAATTCAGGTACTGACTCAGTTACTGTGTCATTCTCTAAATTGGTATTCGCTTCGATAGTGGCCTCAGTTGCTGTATCTGCTGGTATCTCGGTTTCTCCTGCAGTATTAGTCACTAAGGTTAATTCTTTTATCAAGTTATCAGCGTGATCGACTTTATCCATCATCCACAAAATATAACGAATATCGACATGCACGGCGCGAGTGATCGTGGGGTTAAAGAACCAGTCTTTAGTGATCGCTTCATAAGTTGAGTCGAAGTTAAGCCCAACTAATTCACCTTTACCATTAAATACCGGTGAGCCAGAGTTGCCGCCAGTGGTGTCGGCGCTGGATAAAAAATTAACCGGTACAGAGTTAAAATCAGCAGGCTTATCTAAACAAGACATAAACTGACAACTGCTTTGCTGTCTATAGACTGAAGTGACGCGATGTTTGCCTAAGTCGTCAGCTTTAATTGCATCTAACAACTTAGTCGGGGCATTGTAGGGAGCTTCACCGGTGTTTTTAGCTAGAATGCCTGCTAAACGAGTAAATGGCTGCTTGTATAACGCATCTTTAGATTGGTAACCATCAACCATGCCATAAGTTATGCGTAGGGTACGGTTAGCATCAGGATATACAGGCCAGTTATTTGATTTGTAATAGTCAATAATCGCCTTCATGTATTCCGGACGAACAGATGAAAGCTTACCGTAAAGTAATTTTTCGCTCTTTTCCATAGCCATATTGGTATCGTAAATAGCCACAGCTAATCGAATAAATGGGTCTCCGCTAACTTCAAACTCCTCTGCTGTTTTACTCATCCATGCAAGACGTTTAGCCTGATCAGTGAGCTCAGTGAGTGCATATAAGCCTTCAACCTTTGACTCTAGCTCTTCAAAATCATCTGAAATGCTTAAGGCATTATCAAACACTTCGTTTTTAAGTGGTTGGCTGATATAGGCTTGTAAGTCTTGTAACCACAAGATTTTATCAACCACCGGATCAAAGCTACTATCGATACGTTTAAGTGCCGCTTTAAACATTTTCATATCACGAAGCTGAAACCCAGATTCACGTTGGTCATTGGTTTTTTTTCTTTCTTGAGCTAAACGGTAAAGCTTGCTCGCGGCTTGGAGCATTTCGCTAGATTGGGCATTTTTAAAGAAATAAGTGGTTTGCATTTGTTGATGTTGTTCGGCGAGTAACGCTTCAAGGTTATTGATTAACTCTTGGTTAGCGCCAGGATCTTTTTTAAGCCAAGCGAGAAAGTCATTTTCACGTTGCTGCTTAATGCCAACAATATCGGTGGCGCTGAAACCATCTAATAAGCCATTGAGTTTCTTCATCCGGTTAGCCATAGAGGCGATTGTGCCGGCATATTTAAGCGCGATATCGTTATCGACATCACCCATTAAAGTGATGGTGTCAATTTGTAACTGGTAGCGTTTTGCGTAAGTTGGGTATATCCAATCACTGGCAAATTGTAGTTCACTGGTTAAATTGTAACGGCTGGTAGAACCTGGAAAACCGGCAACAAAAATACCATCACCAGCTTTTACTCCATCGGCATTAATTTTTAGATAGCTTTTAGGCCGGTATGGCACGTTATTTTTATTAAACGTTGCTGGCTTGCCGTCTTTACCCACATAGGCGCGTAAAAAAGTAAAATCGCCAGAATGACGAGGGTATTCATAGTTGTCGATGTCGCCGCCAAATCCGCCAACACTCTTGGGTGGTGCATACACCAAACGCACGTCTCGAATAATTAACTGTTTTGTCAGATAATATTCTAACCCATGATGAAAGCTGTTAACCGAACATCGATAGTTGTCATCTGCTTCACAGAGTTTAATTAAGGCTTTACTGTTAGTTTCTATGCCTTCAAAGCGAGCCATAGGTTCGGTGCTTAAGTTAGCCATTACTTCATCGGTCACATTGGTGACCGCTTGGGTAATGTATAAACGTTCATTTGGCCCTGCGGAAGGTTCCTCTGCTTGGGTGTTTGCTAAAAAGCCATTTGCGAGGTAATTATGTTCTTTTTTACTGTTATATTGTATGCCGCGATAAGCACAATGATGGTTTGTGACAACTAGGCCTTGGGGGGATACAAAACTGGCGGTACAATAGCCCAAACTGACGACTGCATTCATTGGGTACTGCCCTAAGTCGGCCAGTTGTGATGCGGGAATATCAATACCACGTTGCTGAAGTTTGTCTGCAATGGATGGCATTTGATATGGCTGCCATTGGCCTTCATCGGCCAAAGCTAGGCCAGATGTCAGCACCAGTGCTGCAACGAGTATGATACGCATGTATTTTTCCTTAAATGATTATTTGCGTTTGACGAAGTTGTCATTTGAATTCGTAATGACAGCGAAATAAGCTACACCACGGTGTTATACCATATTTTATAAAGTCGTTGTAAATTGGGAGTGTTAATGTCACAGCAAGGTGCTTTTAAAGCAAGAAACAGGCAGAGAGATGTAGAAGTTAATGCCTTAAAATTGCCTCCTCACTCTATTGAAGCTGAACAATCCGTGTTAGGTGGGTTGATGCTAGATGCTGAAGCGTGGGATCGTGTTTCTGAAGCGGTTGTGCCAGAAGATTTTTATTCTCGTTCTCATCGAATGATTTTTACGGCTATGCAACGTTTAATGGAATCTGGCCAACCGTTGGATTTGATTACTGTATCTGAACAACTCGAAATTGAAGACCAATTAGATGATGCTGGCGGCTTTGCTTACTTAGGCGAAATTGCCAAAAATACTCCCAGTGCCGGTAATATTTTATCTTATGCGGATATCGTGCGCGAACGTGCCGTGGTGCGTGACATGATTGCTGTAGCCCATGAAATTGCTGATGCAGGTTACAATCCTGAAGGGCGTGATTCTGGTGCATTATTAGATTTAGCCGAAACTAAAGTCTTTAAAATTGCTGAAATGCGAACCAATGCCAATGAAGGCCCGGAAAACATTAAAAGTATTCTTGAAAAAACCGTCGATAGGATTGAACAGCTTTATAACAATCCTCATAACGGGGTTACCGGCGTTTCAAGTGGTTTTAATGACTTAGATAAAATGACCGCCGGGTTTCAGTCTGGCGACTTAATTATTGTTGCCGCACGTCCTTCGATGGGTAAAACTACCTTCGCGATGAACTTGTGCGAACAAGCCGCCATGAATGAAGATAAGCCAGTGCTTATTTTTAGTCTCGAGATGCCATCAGAACAGATCATGATGCGTATGCTAGCCTCACTCGGCCGGGTTGATCAAACCAAAATTCGTACTGGTCAATTAGATGATGAAGATTGGGCTCGCGTGTCATCAACCATGGGCATTATGCTTGAGCAAGGTAAAATGTACATCGATGATGGCTCAGGGTTAACCCCCACAGAAGTGCGCAGTCGTGCCAGACGGATTGCGCGTGAGCATGGCGGCTTATCAATGATCATGATCGATTACCTGCAGTTAATGCAGGTGCCAGCGTTAAAAGATAATCGTACTTTAGAAATTTCAGAAATCTCTCGTTCATTAAAAGCTTTAGCCAAAGAGTTAGAAGTGCCGGTGATTGCATTATCGCAGCTTAACCGCTCGCTAGAGCAACGTGCCGATAAGCGCCCAATTAACTCTGACTTGCGTGAATCGGGTGCGATTGAGCAAGATGCCGATTTGATCATGTTTATCTATCGTGACGAAGTGTATAACGACAGCTCAGAAGATAAAGGCACCGCTGAAATCATTATTGGTAAACAGCGTAACGGGCCGATTGGGCGAATTCGACTGGTATTCCAAGGTCAGTTCTCTCGTTTTGATAATTATGCTGGGCCGCAATTCGAAGAAGATTAATCATTGATTAGATTATATTTGTGTTTTTAGTATCGTTATTTATGATACGAGTTTATCTCTGTTAGTGAGGGGTTCTTTATGGCACTAAACCTCCTAACAGGCAGCAAGCCGCGCCATGTTATTTATTGTTAATTAAGGCAATCTATTGAAACCTTTTCCCCGTGCAGAAATCAGTCGTTACGCATTACAAAGTAACCTAGCACAACTGCGTCTTATTGCACCAGATAGCAAAATTATGGCTGTGGTTAAAGCCAATGGTTACGGTCATGGTCTGCTAAACGTTGCAGAAAGTGTTGGTATATTAAATTTTATAGAAAGTGCAGGTAAATATTACGGCGGCGCCGATGGCTTTGGTTTAGCAAGGCTGGAAGAAGCATTGGAGCTCAGAGACGGCGGCGTAAAAGGTAAGCTTCTATTATTAGAAGGCTTTTTCCGCCAGTCCGACTTGCCGTTGTTGGTCACCCATAATATCGACACTGTCGTGCATCATGAATCACAACTGCAAATGCTTGAAACCATTAAGCTCGATAATCCGGTCACCGTATGGATAAAAATCGATACCGGTATGCATCGTATCGGCTTTAGTTTAGAGCAGTTTTCCGGCATATATCAGCGTTTAATGGCTTGCCCACAAGTGGCTAAACCGATCCATTTGATGACCCATTTTGCCTGTGCAGACGAACCTGATAATCAGCTGACTCAAAAGCAGATGGATGCCTTTGAACAACTGACAAGTCACTTAGATGGCGATCGTACTTTAGCCAATTCAGCCGGAACATTATTTTGGCCATTAAGCCAAGCAGATTGGATAAGACCAGGCATCGCACTTTATGGCATATCTCCAGTTGTTGGCGACAAAGGGATTAACCATCAACTGATTCCGGCTATGGAACTGGTGTCTAATTTAATTGCTGTTCGTGAGCATAAAGCCGGTGATAGCGTGGGCTACGGTGCCGTGTGGACCGCGAAACAAGATACCCGCTTAGGTGTGGTGGCTATGGGTTACGGTGATGGATATCCGCGTAATGCGCCAGAAGGTACACCGGTGTGGATTAATGGCCGCAGGGTGCCAATTGTTGGCCGAGTATCGATGGATATGCTAACGGTAGATCTGGGCGCAGATGCGCAAGATAAAGTCGGTGACAGCGTGCAGCTTTGGGGTAAAACCCTCGCGGTAGAAGAAGTGGCTGAGCATATTGGCACTATTGCTTATGAGTTAGTGACTAAATTAACCCCACGGGTAGTGGTTGAGTTACTTGACTAGCAACGAAACCATGCTGCGCTTTGCCCAATACGCTGTTGCGTCTTGGGCATTTTAGTTTATGCGGCACCATTTTAGCTGAAATATCATTCGTCTTTACAAGCTTATACATCTTCAAAACAAATTTCGATAAACACATTGCCGTGCTTATGACTAAAGGGCATCATAATTTTTTTGCCGCGGGCTTTGTGGGAAATAGTATGATTTTTGCCAGAGACGACGGCCGGAGTGGCCATATCAAAATCATATCCTTTTTCACTTAATAAATTTTTAGCTCCACCCGTCACCATATTGGTTATTTCACCGACTAAATCGGTTATGTCCTCATTAATGGATTCTGGTTTTTCCCCTAGCATATTGTTCATTATTTCAAGAATTAATGACTGTTCGAAGGTAATCGACAGTGAGCCGCGGGTTTTAGGACTTATCATGCCCATTAAGCCTGATACGTCACCTTTTGCAATATCATGATTTTTCAACTGTGGCTTACCAGGCGTTAACTCAATAGTTGCCATTGTTGAGATAACATTGATTAAAGAAACAAGGAATGGGTTAATGAATTCAACGTTCATAGGCTAAGCGATCCTTCTAGATTCAAAAATTGGCGATAGGTCATAGGAAGAGAATAGACAGAACATCACGTTACACGACCCTATCATGATAAACCATCATAGTTACTGATTTTTATAAATGCTTACTATATCAGCAAAATGGAATACAGCTTCAAGCTTAGAACACAAAAATGAAATTGAAAGAGACGTCAGTTGCAAAAACAAATATTAAGTTGAAATTGAGAGATTTACACATTGATAATGTATTTACATAACTGATTTCTTAAGCCTATCTTGTTGATAATTTAATCGTTTTGTATCAATAAGATGGTCAATCTAGGATGAGATAAATCAATAGTTTAAGCGGGTTAACTTATCGCTCGAGCCGTTCAATCAGCTTAATACGGAGAAATAGAGATTGATGAAAGTTGACGCTTTTTTGGTTAATTCCTTTACTGCCAATGGAAGCGGAGGAAACCCTGCAGGCGTAGTATTGCAGGCAGATAATCTGTCTAACGAACAAAAGTTAGCAATAGCACAGGTCGTTGGTTATTCAGAAACTGCTTTTGTATCTCAAGATGATGAAGTCGACTTTGGCTTGTCTTTTTTTACCATAACGGGTGAAGTTGACTTCTGTGGGCACGCTACCTTAGCTGCATTCTCAATAATGTATAAAAAAGGAGTCATCACTGCAGGGCGATATGTCCAAAGAACTAAAGTCGGTTTACTTGCTGTGACTATAGCGTCTAATGGTCAAATAGTGATGGAGCAAAAGCTACCTAAATATCTTGGGGTTTTTGGGTACGAGGCTATATCGGAGTTAATTGGCATTGACGTGAAAACGTTAGCGTCAACACAATTACCAATCGAGGTTATTTCAACAGGCCTGCCTGATATTATGGTTCCAGTGCCATTTGGGTATCTAGATAAAATCCAAGTCAATGAACATTTACTCAGTGAATTCTGTAAAAAACATGATTTAGTTGGCCTACATGCTTTTGAATTGTGCGAGGAAAAAAGCGGCCTGGCAGCGAGTTGTCGTAACTTTGCGCCTTTGTTTGGCATACCAGAAGAATCAGCTACAGGGAGTGCTAGCGGAGCATTAGCATGCTACCTAAGTAAATACCTTAATAGTGAACATATGACTGACTTTACTTTCGAGCAAGGTAGGGCAATGAACTGTGTTTCAATCATTACAGCTTCAGTTGAGTCAAATGAATTGGCGACTCTCAAGGTGATGGTCGGAGGTTTTGCTCAAGAGATTGGACAGCAGCAAATCTTCGTTTAACAAATAAGGATAGCCGCGCGAAGTGGCGTTCTTATCTCAAGTGTGGAACCCGCCCAAATACTTGAGATGTACTCTTTATTAAGTTAATCATAGATAAAGAGTTTGATCTGTTTGGTGTGGTGTTAAACGGCCAGAGGTTATCAGTACGTCCGTTACATAAGCCGTTAGCACTCAAGGCGATGCAAAATATTCACACTACTCTGGACTATTTCAGCACTTTTCCCTGTCATATATGCAGTCGTGATGGCGCCTTCTTTAAGTAAACAGATAGCATTTATGAGATCCGGTGAAGCATTGTTTAGTTTGTTTTGAATAAGCTGGCGTACTTGTTCTTTGTGGTAACAGCAATAGCGAGAAATATCGCTTTCTGGGTTACTAAATTCTGCTGACGTATTGATGAAAAAGCATCCTCTAAAACCACCTAGTTCAGCTTCATTTCCACTAAACCAACTGTGTAACGATTGGAATAGAACATCGATTAACTCATGGTCGCTTGTTGTTTGTCTTAGCTTACGCTCTAGCCAGCTCATGAAGATTTGATGCCTTTGGTTTAACGCAGCCATGATCAAATCGTCTTTGCCGTTAAAGTGATTGTATAGAGTTTTTTTAGCTACTCCTGATACCTTAATGACTTCGTTAATTCCAATAGAGTTAATACCTTGTCGGTAAAAAAGATCTAGCGCTGTGTTTAACAGTAGCTCACGTTTCTTGCTCATCATGATTTCCATAAAACTAGTTGTCCTTATATTGACAAAAGTAGAACGACTTGTCTACAATTGCCGGTAGACAAGTCGTTCTACTTTTTGGGTGTTTATATGAATCGTTATTTGTTAGCTGTAATTGCTGGGATCGGGGCGTCATTTACCATTGGTTTATTGTCATTAATTGAAGCTAACATGGATAATGCTGTATTAATTATGGCTCCATTTGGAGCTACTGCAGTGCTTGTATTTGGTGTGCCAAGTAGTCCATTGGCTCAGCCAAAAAATGTTATTTTTGGACATTTGATAACGGCATTTATCGGAGTGTTTTTCTACCAATACATAGGCGTAACTCCGGTTACAGTCGCAATAGCGACGGGGTTAGGTGTTACCAGTATGTTGGTTTGCAAAACAACCCACCCACCTGCTGGAGCAAATCCAATTCTAATTATGCTTTCAGGGCAAGGATGGTTGTTTTTGGTTACCCCTGTATTAGTCGGTTCTGTTGTCATAGTTTTAATGGGTAAAGGGCTTCAAAAGCTTCAGGATTACCACTTCAAACCAGAATGCTAATAAAGCATTTAAGAATGGTTCCTAACATTTGGCATTATCAGCTAAAGGCTGGGTTTTATGTTTACGGTGTAATAGTTTCGGTGCTGGCGTTGCTCACACCTCATTACCGCGTTGAACTAAGCTGCTGCGCTGAGCTAAATGGAGCTTCAATTGAGTGTATTATCCTCATTGAATCAGCTAAACTAAAAACAGTGTGATGGAACACAGCAATAAAAAAGGGATTTCAATGAAAGACTTAAACACTTGTCAGTATCAATCTATTCAAACCTGCTTTGTAAGCGTGAGACCGCGCTCAAAAAACAAAACTCCTACAGTATAAAGCGTACCAACTAATCTGAACTCGGCAATGGCTAAGTCCAATAAGTGATTTATGCTTTGCAAACAGCGCAGTACACAAATACTAGAACGTTATGTAGCACAAGGATCAAGCAAGTGTCGAAATCTGTAGCAATCACCATAAACGATCAATTTTCACGAGTTGAGTTTCTCAAAGATAGAACGCCAGAAACCACTAATGAACAAGCAAAAAATGCTTTTGCACTGTTATCTGAGTATAGCGATGGTGGAGTATATATCGCTCATTATTCTGGGTTTAGTGAGTGGGAAAAGCATCCAAAAGGTGATGAGTTTGTTCAGGTTTTAGGTGGAGAAACTACATTAATCCTTTTGGATGGTAACGTAGAGCAACGTAACCTTTTATCGACGGGGCAAATGTTGGTTATCCCCAAAGATGTTTGGCACCGTTTTGAATCACCAAAAGGTGTTAAAGTCATGACCATAACACCGCAACCAACTGAGCATAGTATCGAGCAACCAAACTGCATATAACAAATAAAGATAGGTCGCGTGAGACTGGGTTAAGTGCCCGTAGGCGAGAGCTTTTCTATTTGGTTAAGCAAAAGTGCTATCGTGAAAACTGCCGTCTTGAAAAAGTGGTAAGAAGATAAACCTTCGTTTTCTCTGTTTTTGCAACCTTAAACTATTGTTTTGGATTAGGTTTCATAAATTTCAATTTAGTTTTGTTCAGAAATCATACCGTTGTACAATAAAAATAACTAAATAAGAGGTGTTCTATGGATGGAAAATCATTAATCGTTATTTTAATCATGGTGTCTGCTTCTGCTTCCGCTTCCGCAGAAGTATATAAGTGTGCGGATGGTAAATATCAAGCTGACCCGTGCGACGACCAAAGCGAACCGTTAGATTTAAGTAATGTAGGTAGCTTAGTTGCACCATCAAGAGGTTATCCTGAAAACCTAACTAACGAGACTACAGATGCAAGGCTGCAGGATACTAGTGTTAATCCGCGTGATAAAAAAGCTGAAATCGCTCAATACTTACGTAAACAAAAAATTGAACGGGAAATTAGAAACCTTGAAAAAGAAAGGAAAAAAGCGTTCAAAGATCGTGATGACAAGATCGAGCAATTGCGTACAACAGGTAAGCGAGCTAATAATAATTTAGCAGGGGCAACTTGGCAGCAAAGTTTAGCGCAAGAAATGACTGCTGTGATGCAACAGGGAAGTACAGAAGTCGAATCCATAGACCGTCAAATATCTGCGCTTAGATCTGAATTAAAACAATTATAAACTAAACAAACTAAACAATAACCGTTGCTACTAACAGGTAGCTTTTTTGCGAATTAAGCAACGATACTTACTTGCACCATTAGCTTTGTCACTTTTTTGAATGCTATAAGACGTCATCACTTCGGGTTCTCCATTTCCATTTTTCCAATGTATTAGGGTTCCTTGGCGTCTAAAAACGTCTAAAATAAACTCAAAATGTGAGAGCCGTTAATTCTTTAAATACAACGCAAAAGCTAGTCATACTAACGTATACGCTAGATCGCACCTTTATCTTTTCCTAAACCTAAATCCGTAGACACTTGTTTCTCGATGACGGGTTAATGATATAATTAGCCATTATTTAGGGCTGCCTAGTTGTATTTGCTTAATTTATAACTTTCTTACTGGCTCCTTGTGCATAACCGATTAACTAAATGCATCTAAAAACGTGCATCAATACCGCAAATTATGAGTGTAAAAAATTCAGTGAATACAACGCCAAAGCTAGTCATACCAACAGATACGCTTGATCGCACCTTTTCCATAGCACCGATGCTAGATAGAGCAGATTTTGCTTTAACAATCTGATATAATTGATTAAAAATATTTTAGGATACCTATAGGGTGCCTCGTATTAGTCGCTTCAATTTTGGATACCTGAAACGTATTTATTTTTATTCTTATCTTGTAACCCTCTTAACTTGATCAAAGCGAGCTTCTTTACATCTTTCATTAATATAATTCGCCAGATCATCAAAATGCACTAAGAATGGATTTTTTACGCTGCCAAGTCCAAAGTATTCAAAGGTATCAAGCAGTTAACTATGTTCATCCCTCGCAATTTTTAGTTAGAAAAGAGTTAAACTCAATGATACTTTAATGAGTGTATAACCCGCATTGAATAAGCTAAACTTAAAGATGTATGATAGGGCTTTGGATGAAACGCTCTCCAACTACTCTATATCAATTGATTCAAACCTACTTTGTAGCCAAGAGCCAGCATCAAAAAGTGAAAAAACTAAAGCATAAAGTTTACCAATCAGGACTACTGATCGGCCAAGTCTAGCAAGCGATTTATGCTTTGCAAACAGCGCAGAGCATAAATACTAAATCGTTATATTTCTAAGTAACAAAATAAGAACATTTAACCACAAAGGGTAAATATGAATCAGGTAAGTGACGTAATCGAATCATCAGTTGGTCTTGAGCAACCTGAGGAAGGAAAACTTTACGATTATATAACCAAAATGGAGATTCAAAACACTCCTGAAAATAGAGAAGCTAAGGTCGTAATTGAAGAAAGATTACACAAAGAATATGGGTACGACTTAGAGCAAATGTTACCTGAATTCCGAATTCAAAAAGGTAGTACTTTAATCGGGCCTGCAGATGTTGTGATATTTAATGATTCAAAAACTAAAAACCAAGATAATATTTTTGCCATTATTGAGTGCAAAAGGAAAGATCGTTCAGATGGTATTGAGCAGCTAAAAACATATTTAGCTGGTGTTGAGTCAGCGCAATATGGTATTTGGTTTAATGGCGATGATATCGTATATATTCGCAGACTTAAAAAAGCACCTCACTGGAAACTAACATATAACATACCAAGAAAAGATGAGCCTCTCGGTCTGCCTAGGAAGGATTCGTTAAAACCTGCAAGTGAACTAGTTAAAGCATTTGAAAGCTGTCATAACCATATTTACGTGAATGATGGGCATCTTAAAGACCACGTTTTCAATGAAATGCTAAAAGTTCTGTTTATCAAACTCATGGATGAAAAAGACTATACATCCAAGGTGTGCAAGTTTGGAATTACAGAAGAAGAGTTTGATGAAATTCAAGAGGGAAAAGAAAACGCATTTAAAGAGAGAATTCAGAAATTACTCAATTTAGCTAAATCTCAACATAAAGATATATTTTCAAAAGATGAAGTAATCAATCTAAAACTATCAACTTTGGCATTTGTAGTCGGTCAGCTACAAAACTATGATCTTTCTCATTCTTCAAGAGACATTAAAGGTCTTGCCTTCCAAAAATTTGTCTACGCCCACCAACGTGGTGACCGAGGAGAGTTCTTCACTCCGGATCCAATAATCGATTTAGCTGTAAAGATGATAAATCCTAATATGAATGAAGTAGTCATGGACCCTGCCTGTGGCAAACGTTACATACCCTCTTTTAATCTCACACCATACATGCTTTGATGGTGACAAATTAAAAGGCTCTTTGTTCAGAGGGAAATCCTTACTGACTAGTATTGAGCTATTCAAGGAGGAACCTAATGGCCAGTCTTGAGCTTATCCATTATCAACCACGACGAGCAGAGATAAATGACGGCTCGCTTCAGTGGAAAGACATAAAAAGAAAACCAATCAAAAACCTTCCTCAAATCGTTTGGGAAGATAATTCAACTTGGGCTGAAGCTAACATTTGGGCATTGGATCAAGCCACATCCTCAAAGCGTGATTTAAAAACAGTCCGTTCTAATATGTCTCACCTTCTTGCGTATGCTAAATGGTTGGAAGCTGAGTCAATGACTTGGTGGCATTTCCCTGAAAGAGAAAGTGAGCGATGCCTTATTCGTTTCAGAGGGGCTTTGGTTGCAGCAAGAAATAATGGCGAGCTTGCGCCAAGCACTGCGTCACAGAGAATGGCGGCAGTGATCCGTTTCTATAAATGGATGCTCTCACGTCGGCTTATTTCACCGGAATGGCCAATGTGGGAAGAGCGCTCTGTAGGAATAACGCTCACGAATTCTTTTGGTCTTGAACACACTATGCGTGTGGCTAGCACTGATCTCTCGATACCTAATCGCAAAGTCGCCGGAGCCATACAACTTGAAGATGGCCTTCTACCCGTAACTGTTTCGGCAATGAAAGAAATACTCGCACTATCAGATCGAATTGCAACCGAAGAGCTTTCTTTAATGCTGAGAATAGGTTTCTTCACAGGGTTGCGTATCGGTTCTATTACAGACCTTAAGGTTCAAACACTCCACAATGCCACAATTGTTCCCGAAGTAGGCTGGAAGCGCCTGGCGCTTGGTCCTGGAGCAAGACCTCCAGTCTCAACCAAATTCAGTGTTTCTGGTTCCGTGCCCATTCCAGAAGAACTTCTTGAAACACTCCTTTCGTATTCAATCAGTACAAGACGACTAAAGCGGCAAGCATTAGCAAGTGCTGAAGATCAAGGTCTGCTTTTTCTTACACGTTATGGAAATTCATATAGTGGTGATGATAGCCGCGCCGTCAACGTGGAAATGTCGCGCCTACGGTCAGCTGGTAAAAAAGAAGGCATAAAAGTGGTGCGTGGATTTCATTTTCATAGAACTCGAGCAACTTTTGCAACGGAGTTAATGCGGGTTGCACTCAAGTTCATGCCGGTTGGTGATGCCATTCAGTATGTAAGGGAATCCTGTCTTCATAAAGATGAAAGCACAACCATGAAATACATAAAGTTCATCGAAGCTAATAAGGCAATGTCCGAAGCGGCAGATGCATTTACTAGCTTATTCATGGGGCTTGCTAGAGGATTTGCTGATGAGTGAGTTAGATCTTACGTTTCCTAGTTTTCCACTTGGTACACATCAAGTGCCATGGAATATGAAAATACTACTATTCAAAAATGCTGCAAGTGTAGCCAGAAAATCGGCGATATTATCGATAGATAAGGGAGAGTTTGGCAAGCCAATCGAAGAACGAATCCCACTAGTTATTGCTTTTCATGAAGCTATTTCTTCTATGATTAGCCTCGGAAAATCTTGGGTATATATTGAGTCTAACCTAGAAGTACTTTGGCGGTTGTTTTCTTGGTTAGATGCAAATTCGGAGCATATTTCTCGAGAAACGATAATCGATATATTTAAGCGATGGACTGAATTTCAAATTAATAGATATCAGATCAAAAAAGAAATCGGCGCCATTCACGCTTATCGACAAGTATCAAGAATGGCCAATCTAATTGCAAAAGCCTTACAGCTACCAGGGGCTAAACCAGGCAAAAACTTAGTACTTCAAACAAGAATGAGAAAACCGCCTCAGAAGAAGCGCGTTTTAGGAGCCGAAGCCGATAAGCAGAACCTAAATCACACATTCGAGTATGGTCATGTACTAACAAAAATATGCGGCGCCTTGGATGTAACAACAGTCCGAGGAAAGTTACCGATACTGATTGATGTCGGCAGTGATATGGTGCTGACGTTAGCGGGTAATTTAGTAGACCCAGATATGGAAACAAACTCTATTAAAGATATGACCATAAGGCGCAATGCTCAGATTGCAAGAGCACCATTGACGGATGATGAAAGCCTGTTCGATAGACACAAGCGTTCTGGAATACTTAACCACAGAGTAGAAGCAGAGTTGCTTATATTTATAGCGCAAACTGGAATGAATCTTACACAAGCAGCGAGTCTTGAAAAGGAGAGCTATCGATGGAAATCAAACGGTGAAGATCTTGAGGTCTTTCGTGTTTATAAAGGTCGTCGCAGTGGTGAAGCCATTTTTCGTTGCTTCAAATCGTATCGTGAGCACCTAAAAAAATATATGGTTTGGCTAGATGAAACTGGGTTTAGTGATCATGACAATCGATTATTCCCTCTTTTGAGTAGAGGCATGATTCGCGCGAAAGGCGCTAAGGTGAAGTTTTATACTAGCAAAGCGACATTCAAGAAAATCAACCTAGCGTTCATTGGGCCTAAGCAACTGCGTAAAACCCGAGTAAATTGGTTGCTTAGACGTAGTCGTGACCTAAATCTCACAGCTGAACAAATGGCTCACGATAAAGGTGTTCTTCTACGTGACTACGAGATGCCACATCACCAATCAGCAGCCGCTGAAATAGTGCAATTTTACAACGCAACAGACCCTTTGTTTGCACCGCCAGGACCCGGTATATGTATTGATGAAGGCCATAAACCTGAATCGATAGCAGAACTTCCTAAAGAAGCGCCAAAACCAGATTGCGTTAGTCCGGAAGGTTGTCTTTTCTGTACCAAGCATCGAGATATCATGAGTTCTGAATATTGTTGGAAACTCGCTTCTCATTCTCACATAAAGAGTTTGGAGACGGCTCTCTATAAACCGTCTAAAAAACAAGAAGTACACCCAGGTTATCGCGTTATCGACCGAATCACTCAAAAACTCGAAGCGATTGCCTCAGGTAGCCAGATTAGAGCTATGTGGGTCAAAGAAGCAAAAGATTCAATTCGCTCGGGTAAGTATCACCCATATTGGGATGGGCATATCAAATTGTTGGAGATGATTGTATGAATGTTGCTGAGCTTCCAGGATTACAAATTGAGTCACCGATAATTACGACTGGCGCGGAAAATTTCAGGCCATCTAGTTGGCCGCCTCCAATTGATTTTCCAGTGATTACTGATGCAGAAGGAAATGTGGTTTCGCGTTATGGTGACGTTCGATGGGATCTATCCCCTTGGGCAGGCCATACACTGACTATTCATTTTGGAGATGGACCAGGGCAAGGAAAAAGAATAAGTTCAGAGAATGCATCTTTGTTGCGGCAAATAGTTGCTTGGTGGCTATGGGGAGCGGCGGCCGTTCGCTCGGCCCGATCGTTAGTTTTTAAGTTTGAGTCTATCAAACCGCTATTTGTAGCATGCACAGATAACGGCATAGTGGCTTCCGAGTTATACAAGTTCCCCAGAGTCATTCAGGACGTTGCTAGCTATTACTCTGCTAGAGGCAATAGGCTTATCTCTTACCTAAATGCGTTGAGTTATGCCGAGGATCAATTGGGATTTACCCTACTTAACGAAAAAGGGATGAAAATTCTCAGCGAAGCTTTGCCAAATAATGACGAAACACAAACAGCCTATATTCCAGTTCGCATATGGAATTGTCAGATCTCCCGATTGCGAGAATGCCTAGATGACTTTATAGCTCATAAAGACGACATCGAAGCTTGTTACAATTTTTGTTTAGATGCCTATGCAAAGAATGCCGGAGGCTGTCTATCGATGGCTTTTGGAGGACTTGGAAGCAACGGCCCATTTAACGGCAGACGATCTATCGGCTTGCAGAAATCAGGCAAAGAGTTTTATGGCATATTTCGCGACACGACTAGGAATTATAAAATTGAAGGGCTTATAGAAAAGTGGTGTAACACTGAGAATAAGATGGCGCCGGTCACTCTTTCAAGCTATTTGAGTTTAGTTTGCCAAGCTGGCCTTGCGTATATTCTGAACTTCTCTTTGATGCGTGTAGAAGAAGCTGGAAAACTAAGAGCCGACTGTTATGAGCTAGAGTCCGATCCTTTGGGTAATGATATTCATATTTTAAAAGGCATTACTACTAAAACCATTGAAGATGGCGACGCTCGTTGGATCGTTTCACCAACTGTAGATATTGCAGTTAAAGCGATGACAGCTGTTGCAAGTATGCGAATGAAAGCTGCTATAGAAAACCCATATATCGAACTATCTAAGGAAGATATTGAAAACCCACTCTTGCAGTCTCTACCTCATGAGCCATGGAGCCCAAAGGCTCCGCTAAAGCAACCTATCAAGAAATACAAAAAGGCGAGATCCTATGGCGATATTTGGAACATCTGGCCAAAACTTTTCGATGCTAAAGAACTGATTATTACAGACGCTGACCTTGAGCTGGCTAACCGACTCACTGATGGGATTGATCCTGAAAAGTTTGTGGTAGGTAAAGTGTGGCCATTAGCCTGGCATCAACTGAGACGCACCGGTGCGGTAAATATGCTTGCTAGTGGTTTGGTGAGTGAAGCTTCACTTCAGTACCAACTTAAGCATGCTAGTCGCGCCATGAGCCAATACTATGGCAAAAACTATTATCGCCTAAAAGAACCACTGAACGATGAAGCCCGTGGTTATTACCTGCGTCAAATGTACCAGGCAATTGTACGCGAATTTAAGTCCCTTCAATCCGATCAATATGTTTCTCCTCATGGTGAAAAACGGAAGGATCAGATTCTTCACGAGATAACTGAAAAAGATCATAAGCAGCTAATCAAAGCCGCGAAGGCAGGCAATATTAGTTACCGGCAAACATTTCTAGGTGGCTGTGCAAACTCAGGGCCTCCCTGCCCATTAGGTGGTATCAGCAATATAAGTGGCTGTATGGGGTTCGGTGAAGAAAAGCCATGTAAATCTGCGTTATTGGATAAAGACAAACTACCGATGATAAATCAGCTTAGAGAAGTGGTTTCTATTCAGATTAATGAGGCAGAAGAAGGCTCACCCATGCATGAATCATTACAAGCACAATTAGAATCAGCGGAGCGAGCAATCAATGTCATCGAAAACTGTTGAACAAAAGAAAGTAAGTAAAGCTGAATTGAAGTTTAGGGATGCTTTTGAACGTCTCAAGCAGGGAAAGCCCGACATCCTCCCCAAAGGCACGCCGCTCAGCCAGAATAATGTGGCCAAAGAGGCAGGAGTAGCCCCTTCAGCGCTCAGACGAGCTCGGTTTCCTGAGTTAGTGGCAGAGATCCAGGAGTGGATTGAAGCACACAAAGACGAGAAAACCACAAAATCACCCAGGCAAATGATGCTTGCTCAAAGGTCAAGAAACCGAGATTTAAAAGAGAAATACAGCTCTCTCGAAGAGCAAAGAGATAAAGCGCTAAGCCAATTACTGGACGCTCAGGCTTGCATTCTAGAGCTTACCTTGGAAAACCAACGGCTTCGTGCCCAATTACCAAGCAGTAAAATCACGCATCTCTCAGATCGAAATAATTTAAGTTGAACTCACAAAATGCAACTCAAATCTATAATTACTGGTATGATACGGTATTAATTCTAAAAACAAATAGCTAGGGACACAGCCATGATCCGCTGTCATCTCGCTCGCATGATGGGCGAACACAAGATGCGTATTGCTGACGTTGCCAGAGAGACGGGGCTTAGTCGCGCTACTATCACGCTGCTCTATAAAGAAACGGCTCAGAAAGTGGATCTAGAATCCATTGAGAAGCTGTGTCTGCTGTTTGAGTGCCAGGTAGGTGACCTGCTCGAACTGGCATAGCAATGAACAACCTCTTAAAGATAACGAACAAACAATTATAAACAGGAAGACTACATGACAAGTTTACAGCAACGTGCTGAACTTCAACGCCAAATATGGGCGATTGCCAACGATGTGCGAGGCTCAGTGGATGGATGGGATTTCAAACAGTACGTACTTGGCACACTGTTCTATCGCTTTATCAGTGAGAACTTTGAAGTCTACATTACTGGTGGTGACGAAAGCGTTAACTATGCAGCAATGGACGACAGCGATGAAAATATCATAGCGGCAAAAGATGATGCCATTCGTACAAAAGGCTATTTTATTCTTCCTAGCCAGCTGTTCAGCAATGTGGCGGCCAATGCACACAAGAATGAAAACTTAAATACCGATTTAGCTACTATTTTTGCTGCCATTGAAAACTCAGCCAATGGCTATGATTCAGAAAAAAGACATCAAAGGCTTGTTTGCGGATTTTGATACCACCAGTAATCGTCTGGGTAATACGGTAGAGGCAAAAAACAAACGTCTAGCAGCTGTGTTAAAAGGCGTGGCAGGTTTAACCTTCGGTAATTTTGAAGACAACCAAATTGATTTATTCGGTGATGCTTACGAGTTCCTTATCTCTAACTACGCGGCAAATGCGGGTAAATCAGGTGGCGAATTTTTCACGCCTCAGCACGTTTCAAAATTGATCGCGCAGCTCGCCATGTACGGCCAAACCAGTGTGAATAAAATCTATGACCCTGCGGCGGGTTCAGGTTCGTTGCTGTTACAAGCCAAAAAGCACTTCGATGCGCATATCATTGAAGATGGTTTTTTTGGCCAAGAACTCAACCACACCACCTATAACTTGGCGCGTATGAATATGTTTTTGCACAACATTAACTACGACAAGTTCAATATTCAGTTGGGTGATACCTTAACCGAACCGCACTTTTTAGATGACAAACCCTTTGATGCGATTGTCTCTAACCCGCCTTATTCAGTGAAGTGGATTGGTAGCGACGACCCAACCCTAATCAACGATGACCGTTTTGCGCCCGCAGGCGTACTGGCACCCAAATCAAAAGCCGACTTTGCCTTTGTGCTGCATGCGTTAAGTTACTTATCAAGCAAAGGCCGTGCGGCGATTGTTTGCTTCCCAGGTATTTTCTACCGTGGTGGTGCTGAACAAAAAATTCGCCAGTACTTGGTTGATAACAACTACGTTGAAACGGTAATTTCACTGGCACCTAACCTGTTCTTTGGCACCACCATTGCGGTAAATATTTTAGTGCTGTCTAAACACAAAACTGACACCACCACGCAGTTTATTGACGCCAGTGGCGAGGCTTACTTTAAAAAGGAAACCAATACCAACGTTATCACCAATCAGCACATCGAAGACATCATGAAAGTGTTTGCCAGCAAAGAGGACGTGGATCACTTTGCCAAATCCGTTGATTTGGATGTTATCGCAGCCAATAGCTATAACCTATCGGTGAGCAGTTATGTAGAAGCCAAAGACAACCGCGAGTTAGTGGATATTGCAGAGCTTAATGCAGAGCTTAAAACTACTGTCGCTAAAATTGATGCGCTTCGCAGTGATATTGACGCCATTGTGGCGGAAATTGAAGGTGAGGAGCTTGAGGCATGAGTCATTTGAGCTACATGGAGAAGCTGCTGGATGGGGTTGAGGTGGAGTGGCTGCCATTGAAAGAAGTGCTAGTACGCACTAAAGGAACAAAAATAACAGCCGGGCAGATGAAAGTCCTTCACAAGGATGGAGCACCGTTAAAAATTTTTGCAGGAGGCAAAACAGTTGCCTTCGTGGATTTTAACGACATACCTGAAAAGGATGTAAATCGGGAACCGTCGATTATTGTAAAGTCCAGAGGTGTGATTGAGTTCGAGTATTACGAGAAACCTTTCTCACATAAAAATGAAATGTGGTCGTATTACTCGGATAACGATGCGATCCATATAAAGTTTATTTACCATTTTTTGAAATTGCATGAACGGCACTTTCAAGGCATCGGTAGCCGAATGCAAATGCCGCAAATTGCAACGCCAGATACTGATAAGTTTCTCGTACCCATCCCATGCCCAAATAACCCAGAAAAATCGCTGGCAATACAAGCTGAAATAGTGCGTATTCTGGACGCATTTACCGCCATGACCGCCGAGCTGACCGCCGAGCTGACCGCCGAGCTTAACATGCGGAAAAAACAATACAACTACTACCGCGATCAGTTGTTGAGTTTTGAAGAGGGTGACGTTGAGTGGAAGACGTTGGGTGAAGTGGCTTTAGATTTTGGTCGAGGAAAATCTAAACATCGACCTAGAAATGATCCTAGTTTGTATGGAGGTGATACACCCTTTATTCAAACGGGTGATATCAGAAATGCAGCTCATACTATTCAAGAGTACAGCCAGACTTATAGTGAACTCGGTTTAAAGCAGAGTAAATTGTGGCCTAAAGGCACACTATGTATCACTATTGCCGCGAATATTGCAGAAACATCTATTTTGGGCTTTGATGCATGTTTTCCTGATAGTGTTATTGGTTTCGTTGCAAATCCTGAGGAAACGAGCTCAAGTTACGTTGAATATTTACTATCCTCAATCAAAACGCAGCTAGAAGAAAAAGGTCAAGGGAGCGCACAAAGCAATATAAACTTGGGTACATTTCAGAACTTAAAGCTTCCGTTCCCTCCAATTACGGAGCAAGAGCGCATTGTGGCTTTGCTCGATAAATTTGAGCTGTTAACTAACTCCATCACCGAAGGTCTCCCCCGAGAGATCGAGTTACGTCAAAAGCAATACGAGTATTACCGTGACCTGTTATTGAGTTTCCCGCAATCTCATTCAGATGAGGCAGCTTAATGAGTAAAACGCTAACGGAAATAGCAGAGTTGTTGCAAGCGTCCGATAAAAAGGTGCAGTTAATCTATGCCTTTAATGGCACAGGTAAAACGCGTTTGTCGCGTGAATTTAAAGAGATCATCGCGCCAAAGGAAGATGGACTGGATGATCTTGATGGTGCAGAGCAAGCACCACTGTCGCGCCACAAGATTTTGTATTACAACGCGTTTACGGAAGATTTGTTTTACTGGGATAACGATTTAGATGCTGATGCTGATGCGGAGCTGAAGCTAAAAATCCAACCCAATACGTTTACCGATTGGATTTTGCAAGACCAAGGGCAAGACATGAACGTGATCAGTACGTTCCAGCGTTACGCAAATGATAAACTTACGCCACGCTTTAATCCGCAATACACATCAGAAGATAAAGACGGTAACCAAGTTACCGTCAAAGCCTTTTCTGAGGTGACGTTTTCACATCAGGGCGGGGATGATGAATCGGATAGAAGAATTAAAATATCAAAAGGTGAAGAAAGTAACTTTATTTGGAGCATTTTTTATTCACTGCTTGAGCAAGTGATTAGTATTTTAAATGTACCTGAAGACGCTGGCCGCGAAACTGACCAGTTTAACCAATTAGAATATGTGTTTATTGATGACCCTGTTAGCTCGCTAGATGACAACCATCTAATAGAGTTGGCTGTTGATTTAGCTCGTTTAATTAAGTCGAGTGATTTCGCTATTTCTGGCCTTAAGTACATTATCACCACACATAATCCGCTTTTTTATAATGTTTTGCATAATGAGTTTAATCGAGCACCAAAGTTCGTTTTGCGCAAGCTCGATGATGGTAACCATGATCTGATTACGCAAGAAAATGACTCGCCCTTCTCGTATCACCTGCATTTAAAGAATGAATTAATGAAAGCGGCAGACTCAGGCGATATCCACAAATACCACTTTAACTTTTTGCGAAATGTGCTCGAAAAAACCTCAACGTTTTTGGGTTACGAAGAGTGGGGTGAGCTTTTGCCCGGTGTTAGAGGTAATAGGGCTACGGGGCAAGTAAACCCCTATGCACGGGTGATAAATTTATATAACCATGCAAAACATGCCGGCCATGAAGTGGCCGAAGTCGAAGAAGATCATAAGCGCGTCTTTAAGTTTTTAGTGAAAGAGATAGACAATATTTATAAAGGGATGCGCGCACCACAAGGGACACAGACTTAGGAATAGATATGGCAGAATACAAAGCAATCGCAGAATCGAATAATTTTATTGTTTTAGATAAATACACTAAAGATTGGAAAGTAGCCGAAAACTTTCAAAGCGAAGGTGATTTAGAACGTGAGCTTATTCAGGATCTAAGCAACCAAGGTTATGAGTATTTATCTGCGCTAACGACACCCGATGCCATGATGGCTAATGTGCGCAAACAGCTACAGGCCCTGAATAAAGTTGAGTTTACCGATGCCGAGTGGGTTCGCTTTTGCGAGCAATACTTAAATACACCAAGCGACAATACACTCGATAAAACTCGCAAGGTGCACAGTAACTATATTTTCGATTTTGTTTTTGATGATGGCCACATAGAAAACATCTACCTGTTTGACAAAAAGACCATTGCACGCAACAAAGTACAGGTGATTAAACAGTTTGAACAAACGGGAAGCCATGCCAACCGTTACGATGTGACGATTTTGGTCAATGGTTTGCCTTTGGTGCAAATCGAACTTAAAAAGCGTGGTGTGGCGATCCGTGAGGCGTTTAACCAAATACATCGCTACAGCAAAGAAAGCTTTAATGCAGAGAACTCGTTGTACAAGTTCTTGCAGTTGTTTGTGATCTCGAATGGCACCGACACGCGCTATTTTGCCAATACCACTAAGCGCGACAAGAACAGCTTCGACTTTACCATGAACTGGGCGAAATCAGACAATACGCTAATCAAAGATTTGAAAGACTTTACCGCCACTTTTTGCAGAAAGAGACGTTGCTTGAAGTGATCTTGCGTTACTCGGTATTTGATGTCAGCAATACCTTGCTAGTGATGCGCCCCTACCAAATTGCGGCCACCGAGCGCATTTTATGGAAGGTAAAGAGTGCGTTTAACGGCAAAAGTTGGGCTAAGCCTGAAAGTGGTGGTTATATTTGGCACACTACAGGATCAGGTAAAACACTCACCAGCTTTAAAGCTGCACGTTTAGCAACAGACTTAGCCTTTATTGATAAAGTGTTCTTTGTGGTTGACAGGAAAGATCTCGATTTTCAAACCATGAAGGAATACCAGCGCTTTTCACCCGATAGTGTAAATGGTTCAGACAGTACCGCAGGGCTAAAAAGCAACCTGGATAAAGACGATAACAAGATCGTTGTTACCACTATCCAAAAGTTCAATAACTTAATCAAAAGTGAGAGTGATTTAGCTATCTACAACAAGCAAGTTGTATTTATTTTTGATGAGTGTCATCGAAGCCAGTTTGGTGAAGCGCAGAAAAACCTGAAGAAGAAATTCAAAAAGTACTACCAGTTTGGCTTTACGGGTACGCCAATTTTCCCAGAAAACGCGCTGGGTGCAGAAACTACGGGCGACGTGTTTGGCCAGCAGTTGCACACTTATGTGATCACCGATGCTATTCGTGATGAAAAAGTACTCAAGTTCAAAGTGGACTATAACGATGTTCGTCCGCAATTTAAGAGCATTGAGACTGAACAGGATGATAAAAAGCTCAGTGCCGCGGAGAACAAGAAAGCGTTCTTACATCCAATGCGCATTCGTGAAATCTCGCAGTATATTCTGAACTATTTTAACCAGAAAACGCATCGAGCCTATTCTGGCGCGAAAGGGTTTAACGCCATGTTTGCGGTCAGTAGTGTTGACGCGGCGAAAGCGTATTATGAAACCTTCAAAACATTGCATGCTGAGGCTGAGAATGGACCCACAAGTAAACCTCTGCGCATTGCGACTATCTTCTCGTTTGCAGCCAATGAAGAGCAGGACGCCATTGGTGATATTTTAGATGAGAGCTTTGAAGTCAGCGCTATGAACAGCAGCGCAAAAGAGTTTTTAAGCGCCGCGATTACGGATTACAACGCCATGTTTAAATCTAACTATGGCGTGGACAGTAATGGCTTTCAGAACTACTACCGTGACCTTGCCCAGCGAGTGAAGAATCAAGAAATAGATCTGCTCATAGTGGTCGGTATGTTTTTAACGGGCTTTGATGCTCCTACGCTCAACACCTTGTTTGTTGATAAGAATTTGCGCTATCACGGCTTGATGCAGGCGTTTTCTCGAACTAATCGCATTTATGATGCGACGAAGACCTTTGGCAATATAGTTACCTTCCGGGACTTGGAACAGGCAACCATTGATGCCATCACCTTGTTTGGTGACAAAAACACCAAAAACGTGGTGTTGGAGAAGAGCTACAAAGAATACATGGAAGGATTTAACGATATTGCCACTGGCCAAGCGCGTCGAGGTTTTGTTGATATCGTAAAAGAGTTGCAAGAACGTTTTCCAAACCCAGAAAATATTGAAAAAGAACAAGATAAAAAAGAATTTGCCAAGCTGTTTGGTGAATACCTAAAAGCAGAAAATATTTTACAAAACTACGATGAGTTTGCTGGTTTAAAAGCGCTGCAAAGCTTAGATACCAGTGATGAACAAGCTGTTGAAGAGTTCAAGTCAAAGTACTATCTGGACGATGCTGACATCGAGGTAATGCAAACCATCGATATGCCAAGCGAGCGTGCTATTCAAGATTATCGCTCTACCTACAACGATACCCGCGACTGGTTGCGACGCGATAAAGAAGGTCAGGACAAAGATAAGTCAACGGTAGACTGGGACGATGTGGTCTTTGAAATTGATTTGCTTAAATCGCAAGAAATCAACCTCGATTACATTCTTGAACTGATTTTTGATCACAATAAGAAGAACAAGAGTAAAGAGGGTTTGATTGAAGAAGTTCGCCGTATGATCCGCGGTAGCCTTGGCAATAGAGCGAAAGAGAGCTTAGTGGTTGATTTTATTAACCAGACAAACCTGGATGAAATCAATGACAAAGCCAGCATTATCGATGCCTTCTTCAAATTCGCCCAGGCGGAGCAGAAGCGCGAAGCCGATGCCATTATTACCTCTGAAAAGCTAAATGAAGAAGCAGCTAAGCGCTACATTGTCTCATCACTTAAGCGGGAGTATGCATCTGAAAATGGCACAGCACTGAATGAGGCGCTGCCCAAACTTAGCCCATTGAACCCACAGTACCGAACCCAGAAGCAAACGGTGTTTCAGAAAATCGCCGCTTTTGTTGAGAAGTTTAAAGGTGTGGGTGGGAACATTGAGTAAGATAACAACACAGAGCTAATTTTAAGGCTGACATCACGCAATCACTCCTGTGTTGCGTGGTGACAAAAATATAAAAATGTCACCATCTGGAATGGTAATCCATGGACAATTTGGAAATCGCCTACAATGCAGAGAAATCATGGCCTAAAGTCCTTGTCACCAGCAATGTATGTTACGGGTGGGCAGGTACCGGAGGATTTTTAGTTTCAGCGATGAAGCATGTTGAGCATAACTTAAAAGATGCTATTACTAGTGCAGTTGACTTCGAGAAAGCAAAAACTAACTTTGCCTTAAAAAAATTGATTGGTATAGATTTTAATCCATCACTGGTTAGAGTCGCAAAGATGAGAATGATTCTTGAAGATGACGGACACACTGGAATATTTCATTCAAATTCATTAATAGACATGGATGAAATAAAAAAGGCCGCAAAAACTGCTAGCTCGCCAAATGTAGATCATGATTCTGTACAAGTAATATTAACAAACCCTCCTTTCGGAAAAAAAGGGAAGGTTACAGATAAGGCAATTCTTAAGTCTTTGGATCTTGGTTATAAATGGGTACAAAAAGATGGCAAATATGTTAAGTCGGAGAAAGTGTTAGATAGCCAAGTACCAGATATTCTATTTATTGAACGGTGCATAGAATTTTTGTCATATGGTGGACGAATGGGAATTGTTTTGCCAGATGCAATTTTGTCAGGCCCGTCACTACAATATGTAAGAGATTATATTTTAAGCAAAGCAAAATTAGTTGCAGTCGTATCTCTTCCATATTCCACATTTATTCCACATGGCGCGAATGTAAAAGCTTCCATACTTTTTCTGCAGAAGCTCAGTGATAAACGCCTCAAAGTTTTAAATAGTAATAGTTACGATATCTTTATGGCCGATATCGAGGAAATCGGATACGAAGGAAATAAGAACGGAACTATTAAATACTTAATGGACGATTACGGTGAATTTCTGAGAGATGAAAAAGGCAGAAAAATTGTGAATGAACAAGTTAGTGAAGCATTGGCTGGCTGGAATGAATTTGTCAATCAAAATACTGCATGGGAAGACGTCGATGTACTCTAAAATCAATTCATCAAACATGGAAAAAAGATTTGATGTTAGATACCATTTTTCTGAGGAAGATGACTTCGAATCATGGACTCTTGAGGAAATCAAAGAAACTATAGTAAGAGACCCTAATTGTTATGGTTTTAAATACTCCAAATTTGGTACTCCAATTATAAGAATTAGTGATATGAAGCAACCATTTGTGGATTTTTCACGAGTAGCTTACATATCTGAAGAAGTTCACAATACTTTTGAGAAAACACAGCTTTTGCCATTCGATATTCTGATCTCTGTTAGGGGAATGAGTACTGGTAAAGTCTCAATTTTTCTCGGAGAGCACGAACAAGCTAACATTAGTCCAAATATAATTATAGTTAGGCTAAAGGAAACTTCTCTTGCTTGTTATGTGGCCATGACATTGATTTCAGATGTAGGCCAGAAGCAAATAAAACGATTTTTTAGTGGTGGCGGGAAGCCAAGCCTTACTGCCCCAATGGTTAATCGAATACAAATACCGAAACCAACCAAGGAAAAGTTAAACCAAATAAATAAGCTTTTCAATGAAGCGATATTAAAGAGAAAGCACGGTAAAAATATTCTTGAGAAAATAAATACGATTTTTTCAAAAGAGTTTGAAGGATTCCAAATAAAAAAATCAGTAACATCTACAAGGAATAAAAGCGATTTAGAAGAACGATGGGACCCACACTATCATAATGATGGATTCAGAGATTTAAGACAGTTTCTCACTGAAAGGAGCGATAGCTCAAGGGAAATTGAGGATTATGGAAAGGAAGCTCTTACATTCACCGATGATGTTGATAAAAAACAAATTGTTGAATATATAGAAATAGGTAGTGTTAATAATCTAACTGGGATCATAGATGACTCTGTAATCGACTATCCTGAAAAGCTTCCAAAATCATCAAAAGCACTGGTGAATCATGGCGATATATTGATCTCTAAGGTAAGGCCATACTTAAACTCAAATTCTATAGTGCAAAATGAATCAGGTTCACTTGTTTCCTTTGCATCAAAAAATGGCTTTGCAGTATTTAAAACTTCAAGCACAAATTATAAATACTATATAGCTGCATTTGTAAGAAATGAAATCGGATTAGCTCAAATTGAAATGTATCAATCTGGAACATCTTATCCAACGGTATCTAGCGATGACATTAAGAAAATGAGAATACTAGAAATAAGTAAGGATAATATGAATTTAGTAAACTCACTATATGAAGAATATGTTCGAATAAAATGTATTGAAGAGTTTACTTCAAAAACAATTGTGGAACTTATTGAAGAAGACGAAGTGTAATTAAACCAAGAGGCATTCGACAATGTTATGGGTGTGTATGAGACGTTGATAAACTAACTTTTGTCTATGTAAATTCGGGGTTATTTATTATATCAGTCATGTACTATTGTAATTGCATGACTGTATGGGTCCTGATTCGCGCAGCTCTTGCATTTCGTAAGCACTAAGCGCGGCTTTGGCCGCTTTTTGTCTTAATGTGTGTGCCGCTTTTGATGTTGATTCTGTACGGTTTCTTGCTATGCCTTTATCTCGCAAATACTTTTTTACGTTGTATGGGCTTAGGCCAAGCGTGGCTGCGACTTGATCACCGCTCATGTGCTGGTTTATGTAATAATATTCAATTAGGTCAGATTCACTTTTTATTGCCGTTTTCATTATTTTCCTTCCTTTGCTAGCGTCTTCATCCTAGTAGTCCTTGTATGCGTAACTTTGTAAGCGGTCAATTAACCCCACATACCAATAAAAATCAGCTTTTGGCATAGTGCTTCTTTACAAAGGAGGTGCTATGAATCAATCGCAAAAACATGACCACTGGACTCAAATACTGACTGAGTTCAAACAAAGCCATTTACCGATTAAACAATTTTGTACTGAGCGGTCAATCCACTATCAAACACTTTACTATTGGGTCAAAAAAACTCAACAGTAAAGAGGCCAAGCAACATGTTCAGCCCATTGTCTTTGACCAGGAAAGCACTGATGTCGTGGTGCTATTATTACCTAACGGTATTCGCGCTGAACTCCCTTCGATGCTCAGTCAAACACAAATCAAACATTGGGTTGCAGCACTACAATGACTCCCACTGGTAACGTGTATTTAGTGTCCGGTGTCACCGACATGAGAAAGTCGATTGATGGATTATCATTAATCGTCGCAGACACACTTGAAATGGACCCCTTTAGCCAGGCCTGGTTTATCTTTTGTAATCGACACCGCGATAAGCTCAAAATATTATTTTGGGATACCAATGGATTTTGGCTTTATTATCGCCGCCTCGAAAAAGGCCACTTTAAGTGGCCGGTGCCTAAATGTGATGGCGCAGTTCATATCAGCAAGCAGCAATTACAGTGGCTATTATCGGGATTAACCTTAGATAATCCTAAGGCGCATCGACCCATATTTGGACTTGAAGTGTGACGGCGAATGTTGATCGCAAATTTTTACTTGAACGATCATTTTTCGCTGTCAGACTAAGGATATTGATAACCTTTTAAGCCCTGAGCCACCTTGACTGACCTACCTGATGATATAGCACAACTCAAAGCTATGTTGCTGCAACTACAGCAAGAGAATGATGCTCAAAAAGTATTGCTTCAAGCTAAGCAGGAGCAAGTGAGTGAGCTTCAAACTCAAATTGAGCTGCTTATTGAACAACTCAACTTAAGTAAATCAAAACGTTTTTCATCACAAAGTGAAAAGGTAGCCAAAGGCACGTTTAACGAAGCTGAGCAGCAACATGCGTTGCCCAACGTAAATAAGAGCAAGGCTAAAACAGGCAGAAAACCGTTACCTGAAGCGCTTGAGCGTGAAGTTTATCTGCACGAACTCAGTGCCCCTTGTTGTGAATGTTGCCAAACACCCCTTCATGAATGCGGAAAAGAAGTCAGCGAAGAGCTCAAAATCATTCCACAGAAAGTCAGCGTTATCCGTCATGAGCGTACCAAATACACGTGTCGTCAATGTGAAAAAACACACGTCAGCAATAAAGTCATTACGGCCCCTAAGCCTGCGAGTATGTTGCCTAAAAGCATGGGCAGTGCTGAAACGTTTGCCGCTATTGTCACGGCTAAATACGTGGATGCATTACCACTGTATCGCCAGGTTGATATGTTAAATCGCTCAGGAATTGATATAGCAGAGGCACGCTAGCAAATTGGTGTGTACAGCTAGGTGATAAAGTCCAAGTCATTATCGATGCAATGAAGGATAAGCTCCTGAGCGAAAAGCTGATTTGTGCCGATGAAACAACGGTACAAGTCCTTCGAGAAGAAGACAGAAAAGCCGAAACTAAGTCGTACATGTGGGTTTACCGCAGTGGTGAATTTGCAGAAAACCCAGCGGTTATTTACGACTATCAACCGAGTCGTGCCGCTGCCTGTGTAAAGGATTTCCTAACGGGATACTCAGGCTACCTCCTGACCGATGGCTACAGTGCTTACAATACGCTTGAACAGGTCACTCAAGCCGCTTGTATGGCACATGCGAGAAGGAAATTTACCGATGCTCAAAAAGCATCGCCTTCAAAAAAAGCAGGTAAACCCGAAAAAGCGCTCAGTTACATAGCCAAACTTTACGGGATAGAAAAACAGGCAAAACACTTAACTTCCCAAGCGCGTCAACAGTTGAGAACGCAACAGGCCGAACCTATCCTCAATGAATTTTATGCTTGGCTGAACAGCCAACATGTTTTACCTAAAAGGGGCATTGGGCAAAGCCATCACTTACACCATAAATCAGTGGCCCAAATTACTGACCTATCTTGAAGATGGGGATATCAGTATTGATAATAATGTTACAGAGCGAGATATAAGGCCATTTACCACAGGACGAAAAAATTGGATGTTCTCGACGTCGGTGGGTGGCGCTAAAGCCAGTGCGAACTTATATAGCCTGGTGATGACCTGCCGTGCCAATGATTTGAATCCCTACTACTATTTCCGTCATCTATTTACGGAATTACCCAAGCGTGCACCATTAGATGATATGACTGATTTGCTGCCGTGGAATGTTGATTTAGGTGAAGCAGAATAAGCTTCACCAGTTCATTGACCGCTTACTTTAAAAGGGATTACTGCTGACCAAGAGATTAACTCGGCATTAGTGAGTGCTGGTTGAAATTTGGTCTATGAGTTTTATAGCGGTTTACATATTTAAAATATAAACCATCATTAATACAATAAGATAAAAAGAAATTAGTGATATTAATAGGTGATATTTTTTTTAAATATAAAAATTTGAAATTTATTGTTATATGCAGAGGTCCTTTACATTAATACCAACATACTTAATCGTTAAGTATGAAATATGGATGGATGTTATTATGACGACTTCATTTTCTGTAAAGATGTTACTCACCTCAACTACCGTAGGCTTAACGCTATTATTTGGCATGCCAGCTCAAGCATCGAGTATTACAGTACCAGACTCAATGATAGTTGAAACCGTTAATGGTCAGAACGTCAGTATAAAAAATACGATTGGACTTAGCCATGGGCAACAATTGGTTGAAATTAATTATCGTGATTTATTCCAAGATAATGCAGATGATTCAGGCCATTGGGTTCGTTCAGAATCCTTGTACCTCACATTAGAGGTCGCTGAAAATCAACGTTATGAGCTTGCTACACCTGAAATTTATAGTGCAGAAGATGCCCGTGAATTTTTAGATAATCCACAAGTCACGTTGAGTGTAAATGGTCAGCAACAAAAGAATGTCGCATTATTGACTCAGTCGCAGTTATTAACTCAATTAGTGTTAAGGTAAGCTTGGAGTGGTTAGCAAGTCTAATGTAAGCGGTCAATGAACTGGTGAAGCAGAATAACCTTCACCGGTTCATTGAGCGCTTACGTAACTTTGAACCAGCAGTGCTGGCGAATAGCTCGGCATCGGATTGGGTCGTCAATAGCGTTGAACATTTTGCACATACCCCAGCCGTTATAGTTGTTGGGTTTATAAGTAGCTTCAACTTGTTGCTGTTCGTGCATAAGCGTGAAGAACGGAACTGATATCGTGACTACACCTTGTTTGGTACTGAAAGTTTTGGTTACCTTATTCATGCTGCACCGCCTAATAACATTTTTAAGTCCATCTTAGGATAACCGTTAACTTGATAACCTTGCTTTGGGTGACCAGGCAATCGAATTTGGTGGTACTTGTATGAATGAATAATCGTTCTGCCAATACCTTTAGCTAAGTTGGTTAACCCATTGCCAAGCGCTTGCCAGTAAAGACAGTTGAGTACGCCTAAGATTGCTGCTATTTGAATGTTGTCACCGCTATTTACTCGCGAATGCATACCTATTTTATGGCTACGGTAATGTCCTAATAGATGTTTAAATGCTGCTGAACTCGTTTATGTCACCTTGCTGGGTTTAAGCTTTTTCCAATCGAGTTCCTCGTTTTGTTCGATCTTGAATGCCACTTGCTCTAATCGTGCTATTGCTCATGATAGATTGCTTTTCTTAACGTTGTTTCGAATAGCTGTTATTGACTATTAGTTGTCGATAGCCGTGTTGTAAGTTTCTGTCGTGTCAGTATCTAATTACATTTGGTTGCTCCTTATCAGCCAGTATCGATACAATAAAACTTAAAAAACACTGAGGTTGTTTCTCGATGACGGGTTAATGATATAATTAGCCATTATTTAGGGCTGCCTAGTTGTATTTGCTTAATTTATAACTTTCTTACTGGCTCTTTGTGCATAACCGATTAACTAAATGCAGCTAAAAACGTGCATCAATACCGCAAATTATGAGTGTAAAAAATTCAGTGAATACAACGCCAAAGCTAGTCATACCAACAGATACACTTGATCGCACCTTTTCCATAGCACCTATGCTAGATTGGACTGATCGCCACTATCGCTACTTTGCCCGCTTAATGTCGAGCAAGGCGTTGCTGTATACCGAGATGATTACCACGGGTGCCATATTACAAGGTAAGGGCGACTATTTAGCTTATAGCGAGCAAGAGCATCCAGTGGCATTACAGTTGGGTGGCTCTAACGCGGTAGATTTGGCAGCGTGTGCTAAGTTAGCTGCTGAGCGCGGTTATGATGAAGTAAACCTCAATGTAGGCTGTCCATCTGATAGAGTGCAAAATGGTCGCTTTGGTGCGTGTTTAATGGCCGAGCCTGAGTTAGTTGCGCAATGTGTTGATGCCATGAAGCAAGTCACCGATATTCCGATCACGGTAAAAACCCGTATTGGAATTGACGAGCAAGACAGTTATCAGTTTTTAACTGATTTTATTGAAATTGTCAGCACTCGAGGCTGTAGTGCATTTACGATTCATGCGCGTAAAGCCTGGTTACAAGGGTTAAGCCCGAAAGAAAACCGTGAAATTCCGCCGTTAGATTATGAACGGGTTTATCAGTTAAAGCGTGATTATCCACACTTGAACATTAGCATTAACGGTGGCATTAAAACCCTTGAAGAATCTAAGCTGCATTTAGCCCAGCTAGATGGAGTGATGGTGGGGCGTGAAGCTTATCAAAATCCTTATATATTGGCGCAAGTGGATCAGCAGTTGTGTGGACTCGATACACCAGTGATTACTCGTCAGCAAGTGATTGAGCAAATGTTGCCGTATATTGAGGCTCATTTAGCCCAGGGCGGTCGTTTAAACCATATTACCCGTCACATGATTGGTTTATTCCAAGGGTTACCGGGTTCCCGTGGCTGGCGTCGTCATTTAAGTGAGAATGCCCATAAACCTAATGCTGATATTGGGGTTGTGTTAACCGCTGCTGAGTTTGTTGATGCTGAAGCCCTTAGCAGTGACCAAGCTATTTGATATCGCTTTGGTTATTTCACAAGAATATGTGGTGAAATAAACGCCCAAACGTACATGTTGAAAACTGCTATTGTCAGAGAAAAAGCGCCTATTGTTAGGCGCTTTTTCGTTTGTTCCTTTAAGTAATATCGTGGCAATAAATCCTTCACTTAAGGTGATGATTATTAGTGCTATTTTTAGCATAACTCTCAACAATCCTCCTACCCTTAAGCGGCCATCACTCATTAATTAATGGATTGTTACCACAGTAACCCTCGCAGATATCTGAACATTTATTGTCACACGTTATGGCGTGTATCACGGCGAATAAGTATCGGTGGTCATTTTTACTAACTATTTGGTGAATTTTACTACCTGTTGGTTTTTTGCTCACGGATTTAGTTCAGTTGATTAAATAATAATTAATTTATTTGTTTTTAAAATTATATGCTTATGACTATTTTTAAAAGTTGGCACGGCGTTTGTAATACCTATTGTGTAATCAACTAAGCGGGTGTTTAGTTGCAACAAACCAACACAAGAAAGGATGCCATTATGTTTACTTTAACCAACGTGATTCGCCGTAGTGTTCAATTATCAATTGCTGCAGCATTACTTGTCACTGCCAGTGCTTCGGCACAAGCTGATGAAATTTCAATTTCTAACACGGTTGCAGTGCTAGAGCAAAATATGACTCAAGTGAGCCAGGAGATGATTTCAAATGTGAAACAAGAGTTAATGCTGTCGTTACAAACCCAAATTGCTGAACAAGTTTATGAAATTAATTCGGCATTAGAGTTTGCTAGTTTTGAACAGCCAAAAGTTAGTGCCACTGTTGCTGCTGAGAATAAGTAATGGATTGGCTGATAAATATAGGCTTGGTGCTGCCATTAATGTCGTTATTGTTATTGCCAGTTATCAGTTTTGCACTGTGTGCGACGTTAGTCAGCTGGCTGTTGTGGCCAAGCATTAATGACCAAGCTTAACCGATAAGTCATGACTTACAACAATAAACTTTGTTCAATACGTGAGGATAATATGAACCGTTTAATCAATAGATTACGAGATGAAACCCGAATTGTGTGTGGGGTCTCGGCTAAGTTAGCGAAACAATATGGCTGGTCATTACTTTGGACCCGAGTCGTAACGATAGGATTAGTATTAACAAACCCAAGTATTAGTTTGTTAGCGTACTTTGTGATTGCAGTGGTAATGAGTCAAAAAACATCTCGATTTTAAGGCTTACCCAGTGTTGGGTAAGCGGGGATATTAACTTCCCCGCAGAGAGATTATAGTGTCAATGGATTTATTTTTTTAAGAAAGCTTGGAAGCGCTGTTTTGCTTCATCGCTTTGTAGACGCTCTGCAAACTCAACTAATTCTAATTTCATCTGGGCTTTCACTTCAGCCTGGTTATGACGTAAAAGCCGTTTTGATGCTTGCATAGATAAGGGTGGCAGTGCGGCCAATTTTTTTGCCTGGGCTAAACTGAAGCTAATCAGCTCGTCTTGGGCCACCACGCGGTTAATAATATTTAAATCCGCCGCAGTTTGTGCATCGAAGGCTTCGCCAAGTAAAATGAGTTCGGCTGCTTTTTGTTGGCCAACAATTAATGGTAATAACATGCTCGAAGCGGCTTCTGGTACCAAGGCCAAATTAACAAAAGGCATTTGAAATTTAGCATTATTATCAGCGTACACTAAGTCACAATGCAGCAGCAAAGTTGTACCAATTCCCACCGCCGCCCCCGTTACCGCAGCGACCACAGGTTTTTTAAGATCTAATAAACAAAACAAGAATTTAACGGTTGGATGATTATCATCTAAGGCGCCACTTTGGAGGAAATCTACGATATCATTACCAGAGGTAAAACAGTTTTCTGTACCATGAAACATAAAGGCACGAATATCATTGTCTGCTTCACCTTGGATCAGGTATTCTGTAAATTGCTGATACATTTCTAGATTAAAGGCATTGCGCTTTTCTGGACGATTAAAACTGATGATACGTACGCCTTGATCATCTCTTACCTGAATATGATTCATTCGTAGTTTCCTTTAATGAACGCGAGTGGAATTGCATGGAGTTTAAGACATTGAAAGCAATATTCAAACATCTGTTTAACTTTTTAGTGTTATCATCAATATCATTCGCAGCCACAGCAAACGTAATGTTAGTTGATGGGTATGTTAGAGCCATGCCTGCGAGTGTGCCTAACACCGCTGCTTATTTTACCTTAGAAAATCACAACAATATCGATGTTAAGCTTGTTGGTGTGAAGACAAGTGCGGCAAAAGTGGCACAGTTACACACAATTCTAAAAGAAGATGGCATGATTAAAATGCGCCAAGTTGAAGGGTTTACCATACCGTCTCACGGGGCGTTAACCTTGCAACCTACTGGTGACCATGTGATGTTGTTGTCGTTAATTGCGCCTTTGGCCGTAAATGATAATGTGGCTTTAGAATTAATTTTTGAAGATGGTCAGCAACTTATGATTGAGCTTCCCGTGCTTAAACAAGCCGCGACTCAACATGACGAAACTGTTGAACATCATCACCATCATTAAGGAGTTATATTGATGCAAGTAACAAGGAATAAGATTTTAGCCGTTGTTGGTGTGATTGGTTTAGTACTTTATTTTGTCAGTGTATGGTGGAGTATTGAACCGGATCCGATTAAACCGGCATCGCAGCAAACAGATAGTGGCAAGTTAATTGTGGGCTATGCTACAACAACGTCATTAATTGCCACCATGGAAACCTTGCTGGATAAACCAGGTGGTTGGTTATCTAATGATATTATGCCTCCGTCGGTAATGATGGATAATATGCCTGCATTTGAATTTGGTGCATTAGAGCAAGTGCGCGATTTAGCGCTTATAATGCGTAAAGAGTTTAGTCGCTCACAGTCGCAGTCTTCTGCAGATAGTGATTTATTAGCGGCACACTCGAAATTAAACATCGATAACACCAGTTGGTTAGTGCCTAGTGCCGAAGGTGAATATCGTGATGCAATCAAATTGCTGAAACTTTATCGTGCTAAAATCAGCGATGCAGATAACAATAATGCCCAGTTTTATGCCCGTGCAGACAACTTGAATGAATGGCTTAAAGAAGTTCAGAAACGCTTAGGCAGCATGTCACAAAATTTATCTGCCAGTGTGGGTCAAGAGCGATTGAATACTGATTTAGCAGGTGATATCTCTGCTCGTCAATCGACTCCTGGTTTAACAAGTAATGAAGTTAAAACCAGTTGGTGGAAAATTGATGACGTATTTTATGAAAGTCGTGGTTCAGCTTGGGCATTATTGAACTTTATGCGCGCCATTGAAGTGGATTTTGCCGACGTATTAGAAAAGAAAAATGCTGAGGTCAGTTTACGTCAAATTATTCGTGAACTTGAAGCAACTCAGCAAACAGTTTGGAGCCCTTTGGTTCTTAATGGAAATGGTTTTGGTTTAGTGGCTAATCACTCGTTGGTGATGGCTAATTATATTTCGCGTGCAAATGCCGCGGTAATTGATTTAACTAACTTACTCTCACAAGGATAATGATGAAAAAGACTCTTCTTGCCACAGCAGTAGTGGGCCTATTAAGTGTGTCATCGGCGCATGCGGCAACTGTATTGGGTTTTAAAGTAGGCGCTGATTACTGGCAGGCTGACACCACAAACACATTTAATGATGATAGTGGTGTTGCTCACAGCTTTAATGATGATTCATCACAAGGTAGCGTGTGGATTGCCGTTGAGCATCCATTACCGTTTGTGCCTAATGTTAAAATTCGTGAAAATCGTCTTGAGTCGAGCGCTGGTATTGCCAATGCCGATTTTAACTTTAACGGTCACAATTTTACTGGTGCAACATCGGTGACTAATGACTTAAGTAATACTGACTTTGTGTTGTATTACGAAATTCTTGATAACGATTTAGTGTCTGTTGATTTAGGCGCTGCCTATAAATTAATGAATGGTTCATTACGCATTAGTGATGCTGGCCACCCTGAAGAAGTCAATATCGACAGTGGTATTGTAATGGGATACGCCAGTGCACAAGTCGGTATGATTGGCTTAGGCTTATTTGGCTTTGCTGATGTGATGTTAGGTTTAGATGAATCTAATGTGTATGACTACGGCGCTGGTTTAGGATGGCAGTTTGACGGTTTAGCTGTTGATACTTCTGTTCGTGTTGGTTACCGCGAGTTTAATTTTGATGTGAATAACTTCTCTGGTGTGTCACAAAACACTCAGTTTAGTGGCGCATTTGCTGGTGTAGAATTAGTTTTTTAATTCGGCATAGCGTTAAACCGTACTAGGGAATCAGCATAAAATTGATTAACAATATTATGCCAATAAAAAAACCGCCAATAGGCGGTTTTTTTATGTGCGGTTAATGGCTACTGAGCAATCAGTCCGCTGTTAATCGAGATGACATCATCTTCGTTCAACGTACCAGCAGCCTGTTTAAGGGCTAGTATTGAGTTAATATAACCATAACGTGCTTGAGATAGTTGGCGCTTTGAATCATATAAGTCACGTGTACGGTTCAGTACATCAACAATTGTACGTGTACCGACTTCAAAACCCGCTTGAGTCGCTTTCAGTGCACTTTCAGACGAAATCACAGATTGCTCATACGCTTTAATTGAGCTGATAGACGCGGTAACGTTGTTAAAGTTATTACGCACGTTTTTAGTCACGCTGCGATGAGTTTGTTCTAGTTTTTCGCTAGCTTCAACATATCTGAATTGAGCTTGTTTCACTTGCGAAGTCACTTTAAAACCTTCGAAAAGTGGAATGCTCAAGGTCACACCAATATTAGCATTGTCGTAATCTGGGCCTGGCGTTTGATCAACACCTTTGTTGTAACCAGCATTTAAGTTCAATGACGGCATATGACCCGCTTTGTACAATTTAATGGTTTCGTTGGCGATATCTTTAGCAATACGCTGAGTCATTAAATCGATGCTATTTGTTTCAGCCATTTTTAACCAACCAGCAGATGCTGCTGGGGCAGGAGAACCTGCTGAAAAACGGCTAGTATCAAGAATATTAATTGATTTGTGATCTATACCAGTAATTTCACGTAATGCTTCATAGCTGTTGTCTAAGGTGTTTTGCGCTTGAATTTCCAATGCTGAAGCTAAGTCATATTGTGCTTGTGCTTCATGAACATCAGTAATGGCGGTTAGACCGACGGCAAAGCGTTGTTTAGTTTGCTCAAGTTGACGTTCAATTGCCGCTTTCTCAGCACCTTGGAATTCATAGTTGTCTTTAGCGGTTAAAACATCAAAATACGCTTTCGTGACACGGGTAATGAGTGATTGTAATGTTGATGCATAAGCAGAATCTGCTTGAGATGCTGCCATTTCAGCAAGGTCTAAACCAACCCAGGCACTGTGATCGTAGATAACTTGAGTTAAGCTAACACCACCGGTTAAACCGTCGGTGTCTTCTAAAGGGTCATTCCACGCTTTAGCATAGCCAACGTTTGCACTGATTTTTGGTAATAACGGTGCACGATTCTCTTGAATGGTTTCGTATAACGCATCACGCTGTGCTTTGGCTTGTAAAACGATAGGGTCGCTAGTGAGTGCTTGCTGATATATTTGAAGTAAATCATCAGCTTGTGCTGCTGGTGCTGCGATAGCAAATGCTAATGCTGCGTATAATGAACCAATTTTGAATTTCATTTGCTGCCCTTTTTAGACAATGCCTCGGTATGCTGAGGTGTTAAGTAACTTATAAATTTGGTCATGCCCTTCATTAAGTGAATGAGTTAACATCATTCATCCGTAACGCGGCAATCTGCGTTAACTGACTTGCTTTATGGTTATGTACAATAATTTGCTAAA
Organism: Shewanella vesiculosa; assembly: GCF_021560015.1. Lineage (NCBI taxonomy): Bacteria > Pseudomonadati > Pseudomonadota > Gammaproteobacteria > Alteromonadales > Shewanellaceae > Shewanella > Shewanella vesiculosa. The sequence continues at coordinate 4,345,745 of NZ_CP073588.1, forward strand.
GATATCGTGGTTCAATATCGAGATTTATTGCTCATTATTAATGTTCACAATATGTTGTTCGCGATATGCTGATTATCGACATATTGTGCACTAGTTAATAATTGTGCACTACTATGCTCACGACTAATTGTGTACTACTTAATAGTAGTGATTTTTTCATTTTCAAGTCAAATTTGAAGTGTAACAGATTTTATTTTAATTCGGCCTATTTTTGCTTAGGCAAGCTTAAATGCTTAGTTATTAATTATGTTAATTTAAACTGTCAAAATGATAAGACTGTTTACGTTTTGATAGGCAAGGATAAATATGTTCGAGCAACCCGTGGTCCCAAGCTTTGACGCAGAGTCAGGTTTTAGTCTTATATCTAAAAAAGTATTGTATAAAGGTTTTTTTCAGTTAGACGAATACACCTTCAAACATAAGTTGTTTAAAGGTGGTTGGAGCGGTGAAGTTACCCGTGAAGTGTTTGAACGAGGTCATGCGGTGGTGGTACTGCCATATGATCCTGTTCGTGATGAAATTGTACTGATTGAACAAATTAGGGTTCCTGCATTAGCAACCACTAAATCAATCTGGCTTCTTGAGTTAGTGGCAGGTATGATTGAGCCTGGCGAATTACCAGAACAAGTCGCTGAACGTGAATTAGCCGAAGAAGCCGGATTAAGTTTATTAGGGTTAACACCTATAAACAGTTATTTAGTCAGTCCTGGTGGCACTTCTGAGCGTTTTCATTTGTTCTGGGGGCATGTTGATACAACCAAAGCTAGCGGTATACACGGTCTTGAGTGTGAAAATGAAGATATTCGAGTCCATGTTGTCAGTCGCGAACAAGCTTATGAGTGGGTTAATAATGGTCGTATTGACAATGCTTCGACGGTATTAGGTATCCAATGGTTGATGCTCAACTACCAAAGAATTCGTCAGGCACTTTAGTTATTGAACGTGATAATGATCAAGATAGGAACGATCGAGTGGCAGAGTTTAACCTCAAAAAAAAGCAAAAATATCAACCCAACATCAGTGCTTTTTTAGCAGTCTGTGGTCGAAATTATGCGCATATTTTAAAGTGGTTACCTGAACAAATTAACGTCAATGTGCCGTGGCAGGTTGACGGTGAGTTTGGCACTTTATCGATTAATCTTATTGAAAATACTAAGTATACTCAGTTAATCGAAATTTCGCGCCCGATACCAAATGGACATTTTTTTAAATCTCCAAAAGCCATTGTTCGTATCTATCATGATGCGCAATTAGCAGAAGTGTTAACTAGCCAACAGATTTATCGTTTAAAGCCAGTGTATGATTATCCTAATCTACATATGCATCATAGCGATGAAAAATTTCAAGTGAATGCATTCCTTGAGGAGCTGTTGAAGATTGGGTCTAGGAGAGTGAGTTTCCAATCATAGCTTTTTTATTCTTTTTACCATGTTAGGAATCTTTTGTGCTTAAAGACGCAGTGCATTATTCTGTTGCTGAAAATGAGCCTGTGCGATTAGTACAAGTTACTGATCCGCATCTTTTTGCTGATCCTGAAGGTCAATTATTGGGCGTTAACACGGCGCAAAGCCTTCAAGCCGTGTTAAATACCTTTATCGCCACTCAATATCCAGCCCATCTTCTATTGGCTACGGGTGATATTAGCCAAGATTATTCACCTGAATCTTATCAGCATTTTGTGCATAAGATTGAGATGTTAGATCTGCCTTGCCATTATTTACCTGGTAATCATGACGACCCTCGCTTAATGAGCTTGCGCATGCAAGGTGAAAAAGTGTTTGGTCAGCAAAGAATTATCATTGGCAACTGGTTAATACTTATGCTCGACTCCACTGTTTCTGGTAAGCCTGGTGGTTATATGGGCGAGCAGCAGTTTGCTTTAATCGACGCAGCTATCAAGGCTGAACCGAATAAGCATGTACTGTTAGTGATGCATCATAATCCTATTTTAATGCAGTGTGCCTGGTTAGATCAGCATTGCATGATGAACGGAGCAGACTTTTTACAACGTACAAGCCGTTATCCGCAGGTAAAAGGCATTCTGTGGGGACATGTTCATCAGCAAGTCGATAGAACTCATCTTGGACCTCATGGCCATATTCCATTGATGGCGACACCATCAACGTGTATACAATTTAAGCCATTGTCATCCTATTTCGCCTTAGATCATCTTCAACCTGGTTATCGTTTGCTGGAGTTGGCAGGCGATGGTAGCATTCGTACTAACGTATATCGCGTGCCTGGTAATCGTTTTGCGCCAGACAATGAGGCCAGCGGATACTAGTTTACTGCGTCATCTTATGTAAAATAGGAGGCGCTTAGTACTCATTAACCGTCTCGCGAGGGAATATGCTGCTTTATATACATGGTTTTAATAGTTCCCCGCGGTCAGACAAGGCCATGCAAACCGCACTGTATATTCAGCAACATTATCCACAAGTCGATTTTCAGCAACCACAATTACCGTCATCACCCACAGCCGCAATGATGTTACTGTGCAATATCACTGAGCAAGCTAAACAGCAAGGTCAGGTGTTGCGCTTTATTGGCTCGTCGTTAGGTGGCTATTTTGCCAGTTATTTAGCCGAAACCTATGGTGGCAGAGCGGTATTGATTAATCCGGCGGTAAAACCGTTCGAATTATTTGAAGAGTTTATCGGGCCTCAATATAATCCCTACACCAATGAGCATTATCAGGTGTTACCGCAGCATCAAGATGATGTTGCCTTGTATAATACTCATGTGATCCGTCACCCCGATCGTTTCCTGGTGCTGTTGCAAACTGGTGACGAAGTGTTAGATTATCGACAAGCACTGCATAAGTACCATAGCTGTGAATTACATTTAGAGCCTGATGGCGACCACAGTTGTCGGCTATGAACAACAATTAGATAAAATATGTAAATTTATTCAGTTGTAACGTAATACCGTTACATACAATGATCAATTTGAGCTAACTTTGGCTCTATTTAACTCCAAATGTGTGGACTATGAGCAACCAATATACTTCTGACGCTATTGAGGTCCTTAATGGACTTGACCCGGTAAAACGCCGTCCAGGTATGTATACCGACACCTCTAGACCTAATCACCTCGGGCAAGAAGTCATTGATAACAGTGTTGATGAAGCTCTGGCGGGGCACGCGACTAAAATTGAAGTTGTACTCCATAACGATAACTCCCCTTGAAGTGACCGACGATGGACGTGGTATGCCGGTGGATATTCACCCTGAAGAAGGCATGCCTGGGGTTGAACTCATTCTGACCAAGTTGCACGCAGGTGGTAAGTTTTCCAATAAAAACTACCAGTTTTCGGGTGGGTTACATGGGGTGGGTATTTCTGTTGTTAACGCCTTATCCACTCGAGTTGAAATTAGCGTTCGCCGTGATGCACAGATATATGAAATGGCCTTTGAAAATGGCTTTAAGGTTGAAGAGCTTGTTGTAACCGGTACTTGTGGACGACGCAATACTGGTACTCGAGTCCATTTTTGGCCCGATGTGAGTTATTTTGATTCACCTAATTTTTCGGTCAGCAAGTTAATTTACATACTCAGAGCCAAAGCAGTATTGTGCCCCGGTTTACGTATTAAGTTCACTAATAAACACAATGGTGAAGTGCACGAATGGTTCTACGAAAGTGGCCTAACCGATTACCTCAAAGAAGCGATTAAAGACTCTATTTTGCTACCTGAAGAGCCGTTTGTAGGCAGTTTTAAAGGTAAATTAGAGGCTGCTGAGTGGGCCATTACTTGGCTGCCAGAAGGTGGCGACAGTTTAAGTGAAAGTTATGTTAACTTAATTCCTACCCCACTTGGCGGAACCCATGTCAACGGCTTTAGGCAAGGTTTACTTGAGTCAATGCGCGAGTTTTGTGAGTTTCGCAATCTTGTGCCCCGAGGCATTAAGCTGTCGCCCGAAGATATTTGGGATCGTGCCGCATTTATCCTGTCGATAAAAATGCAAGACCCACAATTTGCTGGGCAAACTAAAGAGAAATTATCGAGTCGTCAAAGCTCTGCATTTGTTGCGGGTATCGCTAGAGATGCGTTTTCTTTATGGTTAAATTCCAATACTGAGTTAGCTGAACAACTAGCAGAATTGTGTATTGGTAATGCTCTGCGTCGTTTGAAAGCGGCTAAGAAAGTGGCACGTAAAAAGGTCACGTCTGGTCCAGCACTCCCAGGTAAGTTAACCGATTGCAGTGGTCAAGACCCAATGCGAGGTGAGTTATTTCTTGTAGAAGGTGATTCTGCTGGTGGTAGTGCTAAACAAGCTCGAGACCGTGAATTTCAAGCTATCATGCCGTTAAGAGGCAAGATATTAAATACTTGGGAAGTCGATTCTGGACAAGTGTTAGCGTCGCAAGAGGTTCATAATATTTCGATTGCGATAGGTTGCGATCCCGACAGCGATGATATTTCAGAATTACGTTATGGTAAAATTTGTATTTTAGCGGATGCCGACTCTGATGGACTGCATATTGCCACCTTATTGTGTGCTTTATTTTTAAAGCATTATCGTGTGTTAGTCGATAATGGTCATGTGTACATTGCAATGCCACCGCTATTTCGTATTGATATTGGTAAAGAAGTTTTTTACGCCCTTGATGAGGAAGAAAAAACAGCAATTTTAGACCGTATCGCTGCCGAGAATAAAAAAGGCAAAGTACAAGTCACTCGCTTTAAAGGTCTGGGTGAAATGAACCCGTTGCAACTGCGTGAAACTACGATGGATCCTAATACTAGACGCTTGGTGCAATTAACCATAGATGATGCGGATGAAACCGTGGCATTAATGGACATGTTACTTGCTAAAAAGCGTGCTCCTGATCGAAAGAGCTGGTTAGAAACTAAAGGTGACTTAGCGTTACTTTAGTCGTGTTTCTTAATGCCAATAATAAATAACATAAGGCGAAAGATAATTAACATGCATTATATTAGATTACGCTCTTACTCCAATTTTAGTGGGCGGTTAGCCTTCATTGGGGTGCTATTTTTCACCCTATTTTCTACTGCTGCCTCTGCGGCACAATCGGTAATGATCACAGTCACTAAGGGCTTTGGTTTAAGTCTATATGCTTCTGATTTAGGTGATATTAAACAATTAACTGTCGGCGATGAAGGTACTCTTTTTGTCGGTTCGCAAAAAAGTGGCACCGTGTATGCGCTAGTTGATAGTGACCAAAATGGCCAAGTTGATAAACGTTATTTGATTGCCAGAGGTTTGGACTATCCGGAAGCGTTAGCCTTTCATGATGGTGCGCTTTATGTCACAGAAGACGATCGCATTATTCGCTTTGAAGAAATTGAATCCCGTTTGCGCCGTCCAAGCCGTGCGCGTGAAGTGTATGCGAACTTGCCAAGCTTAGATAAAAAGTATTCTCGCTCAATGCATTTTGGACCCGATGGACGTTTATATATATCCATTGGTTCGCCATGCAATGTGTGTGAAGCCGCTTCACCCTTTGGCAGTATTTTGGCGATTAATGTCGATACCGGAGCCAGTGAACAAATTGCTTCTGGTCTTCGCAGTGTTATTGGTTTTGATTGGTCACCCGATACCAACAAATTATGGTTTGCCGATTTAGGTCGAGATTGGATGGGTGATAATCTTCCTGCTGATGAGATAAACCGTTTAGACGTTAAAGGCAGCCATTTTGGTTTTCCTTATTTACATGGCTCAGATGTAGTTGAACCCGCCTATGACAAGCCGGAAAATTTAAATATCACCTTGCCAGTATTTGAATTACCCGCTCACGTAGCGGCAACCGGATTAAGTTTTTACCGCGGCAAGCAATTCCCTCCGCGCTATCGTAATCAGCTGTTTGTTGCTGAAAATGGTTCGTGGAATCGGTCAAGTAAAGTCGGTTATCAAATTGTGATGCTTGATATTACAGATGGCAAAGTCAGTAAACGTGAAACCGTGGTGAGTTTTTTGGATGGGGAATTTCCGGTGGCACGTCCATTTGATGTAATTAATGCGCCCGATGGTGCCATGTACATTTCAGATGATCTAAAAGGTAATATTTACCGCTTGTTTTATAACGCACCCGAACAATCACAGGAAATGAAATAATGAGTGATGCGATTGAATTAAGCCTTGATGGTGTAGAGCAGATGCCGCTGAGGCGCTTTACTGAAGGGGCTTATTTAAATTATTCCATGTACGTGATTATGGATCGCGCCTTGCCGCATATTGGTGATGGTCTCAAGCCTGTACAGCGTCGTATTATTTATGCGATGAGCGAATTAGGATTATCAGCGCAATCTAAACACAAAAAATCAGCCCGTACTGTGGGTGACGTTTTAGGTAAGTATCATCCCCATGGTGATAGTGCGTGTTACGAAGCAATGGTGTTAATGGCTCAGCCATTTTCGTATCGATATCCATTGGTTGATGGTCAAGGTAACTGGGGCGCGCCAGATGACCCTAAGTCATTTGCTGCAATGCGTTATACCGAAGCCAGATTATCAAAGTTTTCTGAAGTATTACTATCGGAGTTAGGTCAAGGTACTGTCGAATGGGGGGCTAACTTTGATGGCACCATGAAAGAGCCATTAACCTTACCAGCTCGATTACCGCATATATTATTAAATGGTATTACCGGTATTGCTGTGGGCATGGCAACCGATATTCCGCCGCACAACGTGCGCGAATTAGTCGCAGCTTGTATTGAGCTTATCGATAACCCTAAAACCGAATTAGCACGGTTAATGGAGTTAGTCCCTGGTCCTGATTATCCAACCGAAGCTGAAATTATCACTCCTAGAGCGGATATTGAGCGGATTTATGATACGGGCCGTGGTTCAATTAGAGCGCGTGCGGTTTACAGTGAAGAGCAGGGCGAGATTGTCATTACTTCATTGCCGCATCAAGCCAGTAGTGGCAAGATTTTAGAACAAATAGCTAATCAAATGCAGGCGAAAAAGTTGCCGATGGTGTCTGATTTGCGTGATGAGTCTGATCATGAAAACCCAGTGCGATTAATTATTGTACCGCGTTCAAATCGTGTCGATTGCGATCAGTTAATGACCCATTTATTTGCGACTACGGATCTGGAGAAAAGCTTCCGAGTTAACTTAAATGTGTTGGGGCTCGATGGCCGTCCTAAAGTGAAAGGGTTAAAAACGCTGTTAACGGAATGGTTAGAGTTCCGTATCACCACAGTTACCCGCCGCTTACAGTATCGTCTCGATAAAGTGTTAGCGCGCTTGCACATTTTAGAAGCGTTAATGATTGCGTTTTTAAACATTGACGAAGTGATCGAGATTATTCGTTTTAACGATGAGCCTAAAGCTGAGCTGATGTCTCGCTTTAGCTTGTCAGATAAACAAGCCGAATCAATTTTAGAATTAAAGTTACGCCATTTAGCCAAGCTTGAAGAATTTAAAATCACTGCAGAGCAAAATGAACTGGCAGCAGAACGCGATAAGTTAGAGTTATTGCTAAGCTCAGATCGTCGTTTAAAAACCTTAGTGAAAAAAGAGTTAGTTCAAGATGGTGAGACTTATGGTGACAATCGTCGTTCACCAATTATTGAGCGTATTGATGCCAAAGCACTAACTGAACAGGAGTTAACCCCAACAGAGTCAGTGACTGTTGTCTTGTCTGATAAAGGCTGGGTACGTTGTGCTAAAGGCCATGACGTCGATGTAGAAGGTTTATCGTATAAGTCTGGCGACAGTTACCTGTGTAGTGTGATGGGTAAGAGTAATCAAGCGGCGGTATTTATTGATTCTACCGGTCGCGCATTTGCTACCGACAGTCATACGTTGCCGTCAGCCCGTAGCCAAGGAGAGCCGATTACGACGCGCTTTAATATGGCACCGAGTGCGACAATGCGGCATGTATTGATGGGCGAGGATGAACAATTTTTCTTATTAGCAAGTGATGCCGGTTACGGCTTTATTTGCGCCTATCCAGATTTAGTTAGTCGTAATAAGGCCGGTAAGGCACTGCTAAGCCTGCCATCAAATGCGTGCGTTATGCAGCCAAAGTTAATTAATAAATCTGGCGATCAATCTTTGTTAGCGATTACCTCAGAAGGTCGGATGCTGATGTTTAGCTTGGATGCTTTACCGCAGTTATCAAAAGGTAAAGGCAATAAAATCATTGGTATTCCTAGCGATCGAGCTAAAAATCGTGAAGAGTTACTCTTGCATCTTGATGTAGTACCTCATGATAAGGCTGTGACCTTATGGGCTGGTAAGCGCAAGCTAACCTTGAAGCCAAGTGATTTAGAGCATTATCGTGGTGAGCGTGGCCGTCGCGGGGCTAAATTACCACGAGGATTACAGCGCGTAGACAGTGTTGAAGTCGAGATGGGACCGCTTGACGAGAGTGCTCAAGACGATAATCTGGGCATATAAGCTTAATCGGGGATGAAAGCATTAAGCCGCTCCCCGGTTAATAAACTACCTCGTTTAAGCATAAAAAAAATGCTGCTCATATGAGCAGCATTTTTTTATACAAAAGTGGACGGGGGATTAGGCCACTTCATAAAAATTAGGTTCGTACTCTAGTTGAGTCTGAATAATTTGAGTTGCCATACGGGCACATTTGCCACATTGATCTGCAACGCCAAGACGTTTCTTTACGTCAGCCAGTGAACTGTCACCTAAGCTAACGGCAGCTTTAATTTGAGTATCTGTAATGGCATGACAAAGACAAACGTACATAGAGAAAGCCTCTTCATTCAAAATGGACTAGGGCTAAGAAAGTAATCTAATTCTAAATGAAAACAGTTATCATTGGCAATAACTTTTTTCACAAAGAATGATTATTTTTAATACAGTTTGATCTGCTTCACTTTTTTTACCAAAATGGCACGCTGTGATGAGAGATTGAGATGGCATGAGAGTAATATGGTCGAATGTTAATTAAATCAATTATCTATGGTTTTGATGATTGTTGCTCAAGGTATATTGATGTCATCCTTAAGTGCGATCAAGTGGCGGGAATTTAAGTTACTTAGTCGAACTGGAATGATGATTTGATCTTTGACTCACAGAGCAAAGATCAAATCATGGTAACTCGGTTTTCTTTAATAGCCTTGATTAGCGTCGACGATATATTGTAATGGTTTAGATTGCTGCCAAAGACAATAATTTTCGGTGAATATTTGTACCACTTGTTGAGGAAAGCTTGGTGCAGCAATATGTGGTGTAATGGTGACGTTATCGCAATGCCACAGGGGATGATGAGCTGGTAAAGGCTCTTGCTCGAATACATCGACAATCACGCGTCGCTGAGGGCATAGTGTTAACTCAGTTTGCAACGCTGCCAAATCAATTGCGTTGCCTCGGCCAATATTAAATAGCATGGCATCGGGTTTTAATAAACACAGATTAGCAGCATTTAATACATGTGTGGTGTGTGGGGTATTGGGCAATACACTCACAATCACATCAGCGGCAGGTATGTAATCTGCTAATTTATCTATGGTATCGATACGATCAAAGTCATTAACGAGCGCGCCTTGGCGATTGAGGCCGCTGACAATCATACCGAAATGATGAGCGGTTCGAGCAAGGTGTTGAGCGATAGAACCTGTACCAAGTATCAGCAGTTGTAATCCTTGCAAAGTACGGTATTGAGCTGGCTGCCAAAGTTGCTGATGTTGCTGTTGAGTATACTGGGCGTGCTGTCGATAATGGCTTAATAGGTAACCAAAAACATATTCACTCATTAATGGGCCAAATACACCGCGAATATTAGTAAGTAAATAATCATGTGGTAACGAAGGCTTCATCAAGGCATCGACACCGGCAAAAGTAGATTGTATCCATTTAAGTTTAGTTGCATGCGGCAGCATAGCAGCCGCTAAATGGGGTTCAGCTAACCAAATATCTGCCTGATGAATGTTATCTGTAATACTGTTATCTGGGCGATCACCAATGTGATCTGTTATGTCTTCGACAATCTCTAGATCGAATAATGATTGTTGTGCCAGCAATTGCCGATATTTATCATTCTCTCTGGTGAGCAATAATAGTTTATGTGCCACATTCCCCCCGTTAGCATGCATTGAAGAACAGCTTACTTACTCAAACCATCCTGTGTAATCCATTGTTATCGGCATCATGGTTGCTGCAATGGCTTTGTCTGGGTAGTTACTGAAAACTCCATCTACTCCCATGGCTTTTAACGCTTGAATATCATTTGGGTTATCCACGGTATAAACAAACACTTTGCCACCACGCTGGTGGGCATCATCAACAATGGCTTGACTAACAAAACTCAGATCTAGGTTGATCGAATAGGCATTGAGAGTGGTCATTATTTTCGCCAAGTCGAGCGGGATCCCGCCGAGTAATGGCGCGATAATCGCGTGTGGAAAGGCGTGTTTTATCGCCGCTAAATACGGGTGATTAAATGATGAGATTAATAGCTGCTCTGGAGCATACTTCAACTGTTTAAGGAGTTGCGGATATAAGGCAATAAAGGGCTGTACGCAGCCAACACCTTTTAATTCGATGTTAACACTGCACAAGCCATTGCTTTTAACGCTGACTCGTTCGAGAACTTGCCATAGAGTGGGAATAGCTTGCCCGCTAACGGTAAACTGAGCCAGTGCTGCTTTTGTTGTTAAGTGGATCAGCCCAGTTCCGGTTGATTTGCCCTCTAAGCGGCGATCATGGAACACGACTAATTCTCCCTCAACGCAATGCACATCTAATTCAATGGCTTTGGCACCCAAGTCGAGTGCTTTATCCATCGCAACTAAGGTGTTTTCAGGTTCATAACCGCTAGCGCCGCGGTGAGCAAAAACGAGCATAGCACTCCTTAATCAATAGCTAGCTTAGCCTTTGTATAATCCAGTAGATTCTTTAGGGGTATGATTAATATGAACTTCCATTTGTGGGTAGGCAAGTTCAACATTGTTTTCTTTGAGCTTTTTATTAATCAGTTTATGCAGGCTATGGCGTAGCGGCCACCGAGCCGACATGTCTTTAGCATAAGAGCGAATTTCGTAATCTTGAGTGTGCTGACCAAAACCGGCAAACCATACTTCTGGTTCTGGCATGGTTAGCGATAATTCACATTCTCGAACCGCTTGATGCAGTAGCATTTCCACTTTGGTTGGGTCGGCATCACGAGATACCGATACCGTGACGATGACGCGAGTTATCGGGTTGGATAGCGACCAGTTAACCAGTTGTTCAGTAATAAAGGCTTTGTTGGGCACAATAATTTCTTTGTGATCCCAGTCGACAATCGTGGTGGCTCGGATTTGAATTTTACTGACCGTTCCGGACAGGTCGCGAATCGTGACGGTATCGCCAATTCGAATGGGTTTTTCAAATAGGATGATCAAACCAGAAATAAAGTTAGCAAAAATTTCTTGCAGGCCAAAACCTAAACCCACTGATAATGCGGCAACTAGCCACTGTAATTTAGACCACTCCATTCCAAGAGTTGAAAAGCCAAACAGTATGCCAAAAAATACCACCAAATAACTGCTCACAGTGGTAATAGCAAAGCCGGTTCCTGGCGATAAATCTAATCTTTGCAATAACGTCAGTTCCATTAATCCTGGGAGGTTTTTAGCAATCACCACCGAGAAGCCCACTAACATGATGCCGAATGAAATTGATTTTAATGTGATTGGCACTTGCTGCTCAATGCCATTCACATTGCTGTTGGTGGTCCATAAGGTGATGCCATCTAAAAATGAGAATACTGCGGTATGAGTCTGCGACAAAATACCCAATAAACTGGCAAAAAAAGCTAAAAATAAAATCGATCGCACTAAGCCGAGCGACTGACTGGAGATGGTTTCTAAATCAACAATTGGTTCTTCATAGGTTTCTATTGGCTCATTGTTTTGCAACTCGCCTCTTTCACGTTGCGCAAGTCGCTCTGCACGTTTGGCTTTAGCGCGATCGAATGCGATTAAACGGCGCTCAATCAGCATCCAGCGTTTAATGAGCTGGTAAGTTAGTAAAAAGCCTAAGCCTAATAATACTGATATTTGCAGTTGTAACAGAAGCTGGAAAGCCGTGAAGTAGTAGCCGACCGCAGCCAAGATGGCGCTAAAAATAGGCGTAACAATCAAGATGGCCCATAGGGCTTTGTGAATGATCGCCATATTCGTCGCGCTAGGCTTATTTTGGCGATATTGGCCAATCAATAACATGACATCTTTGTACAGGAGAAACAGCACAACACAGAAAACGATAAATGCCCCACGGCCAAGACTGTTACGTACTAATGAAGTATCTAATGCTTCAGTGAAGCCCATTAAGCCAATTAAGGGTGCGGAAATGATCACAAATGAAGCCAAGGTTTGCTGCGCTTGTTTGATTATTTTTTTCGGCCGTCTGAAGTGGCTGATTAAAATACCTTTTTCTACCGTTAATAAGAAAAAGAATTGATAAATCAGATAACTGACACCAATAGCTAAAATACCGACTCCCACGGCATGAACCATGTTTTGCTCAGAACGGGAGAAAATAAAACCGGCCACAATAACCGGTAAAGGCTTTATTAAGGCATACACTAAGCTGATGATGAGGGTTTTGATGGTGTATTTAAATTTATCTTGCGTCACGTTACCAACAAATACCGCATAGCGACTAATTGCGGTATTAAACTTAGGGGTAAGCATGTCATGGGCCATCAAGCAGCATAATAATAAAATGCCCCACCAAGCCCAATAATTGCTGTTTTCAGACCATGATTGTTGTAACGCTTGCCACTGGCTAGGTTGCAGTAACCATACACTACTGTGACTTAAATCGATGAGCCACAATGGACCAATGCTGGGGGCATTAGGTACCCAAAATAAATGTTCGTTAAGGGTGTTTTTTAATGTGTTATGCAGTTGGTTTAGCTGCTCATAACCAATACGTAACTTGGCAAACTCAGCTAAATATTGATCATAACTTTGTAATAGTTGATCTATGAGTACTTGCTGTGACTGTAAGAGTTTTATCTGGGTTTCATTAAACATTTCACTGTCATCAAGTTGTTGACTGTTTAATGCTTGATGTTGCTCTAATTGATAGCGCTCCAGCCGTGCATCAGCTAATTCTGTTTGCAGTTTGTCTAGGTTGGGCGGTTTAGGTAATGATTGCAGCATTTGCAAAAAACGGTCGCCAAATGCCGAGTTGGTTTTTACCCAAGTAATTTGTTCTAGTACGTTTGAAAGCTGTGCATTTTGAGACTGATAGCGTTTCTCAACCCGCTGTTGCTTCTCTATTGCTGATTTAATATTACTGGTGAGCGTTTGTAATTGTTCAGCATATTGTTGGTTTGATCTACTCAGCTCTTGAGATAAAGGATCGGCTAGCTCTTGGGCATCAACTAAGTTATTGGCTATAGTATCAGCGGTTTTTTGCTGACGAGATTCAATATTGTGTTTGTTGATAAGCTCAATAAAGCTTTCTTGTTGGCTTAATAACAAGCGGTTGAGCTGCTGTTGAAGCTGGGTAATCTCGAGTTGTTTCGGACTCGCTAATCGTTCCGCCTGTAAGGTCGCAATATGCTGAGTGAGCAGTTCGGTTTGAAGCTGGTTCCGTTGGCCCAAGGGTGTCTCAATCGGTACTTGTTGGGTTTTATTGTGCTGAGTTAAGGCATTTTCTGCTTGAACAATTAAATCAGGTAGTTGTCTTTGACGTTGTGAAATAGTCCGTAATTGCTCATTGAGGCTAGACTCAGTCTCTTTTAATTCTGATAAATGGAAATAAGCCATTGAAGCCTGCTGATCCAGATCGATATCATCATCAAGGCTTAATGGGATTTGTGCTTCACGAAGTTGTCCTGCCAATGAGAGCTTGGTTTCACTGTTAGAGCGTTCGATATTGGTATAAGTTTGCTGTTCTATTTGCAGTTTTTCAATACTGCTTTGCAGTTCGGCAATTTGCGATGGTATATCAAGTGGCTGATTTTCGGCTTGGCTATTTAGCCCCAATCGTTTATCAAGGGTTAGGGGAGTGCTAGCAAATACAGAATCTGACAGTGTATTAACTATAAGGAAACACAGGAATAAACACGCTAAACGTAACATAATACTTTGCCCAGATTGGAGTCAGGACATGGTAGCAAATTTGAATGATTATAATCTATATTTTTGATGACTTTAGATCGTTTCAAGCAAAGTTGATTCCACAATAATTATTCACCCGCAAGCGGTATGATGTTTATTGATTGATGAGCCGTGCAATGATGATTGCCATGATGAGCTAAGTATAAAAGGGAATACGTCAGTGGCCAATATAAGCAACTATGCTTTGCTATTTGATTAGGCTCAGGCATCTAAAGCAAGTGTGCTGTAATCGTCTTCGAGTCATTATTTAACTAGTGGTTAATGGTGATTATGCGAGGTATTTCTGCAACCCCACAAGGTAAAAAGAAAATGGAGAGAGGCAATAAAATAAAGCCGTACTGCTTAAAAACAGTACGGCTTGATGTAGCGATAACACCAGGATACTGGAGTCAGTATCCTGATAATTATATTGATTATGCTTGAGTCAGTTTAGCAAACGGTTGGCCCATACGCGTGGTTTCACCTGGCTCGACCCCATCGGCAAATGTTTCGATGGCGTCTTGTGCAAATAACATCACCACAGTACTGCCTAATTTAAAGCGACCCATTTCAGCGCCCTTTTCTAACGTAACCGCTTCTGGACCTGTAGTGGGATAATCCCAGCTAAACACTTGCTTGCCACCTGGTGGTGTCACAGTACCCGACCATATCGTTTCAATACTAGCAACAATTGTTGCACCGACTAATACCATTGCAAGTGGACCGGCTTCGGTTTCAAAGATGGCAACTACGCGCTCATTGCGAGCAAACAATCCGGGTACATTTTGCGCAGTCAGTGGGTTAACCGAAAATAAGTCGCCTGGCACGTAAGTCATTTTTGATAATGTGCCAGTGATAGGCATGTGGATGCGATGGTAATCTTTGGGCGCCAAATAAATGGTTGCAAAATCGCCACCGTCAAAACGTGCCGCATCAGATTTATCACCGCCTAACAGTGCTTCAGAGGTATAAGTGTGCCCTTTGGCTTGAAAAATATTGCCAGCTTCAATTGGGCCACATTGACTCACAGCTCCATCAACCGGATGTGCCATAACGCTGTTGTCTTGGTTTATCGGTCTGAGTTCAGGTTTTAATGCTCGGGTAAAAAATGCATTAAAGGTTTTGTAGGCTTCGGGCTCAGGTTGCTGTGCTTCAGACATATCAATTTTATATTGTTTGATAAACCATTTGATCCCTGCCGTGGTAATCATTCCAGCTTCAGCAGCAGCAAATTTACCAACTAAGCGCGACAGAAAGTGTTTTGGCAACATGTATTGCAAGGCAATTTTAATTGAGTCCAATGTGTTTCCCTTTTTTTCTAAGCAGGTTGAACTAGGAATAGTATTCCTAAAGGTTACTGACTCTAGGAGTCTAATTCATCAATTGCACGAAAGTGTCGTGCATGACGTTGTTCATCTAAACTGGCAATAATACGCTGATAATTGCTAAAGCGGTCTTGAGTTATTTTTCCATCAGCTAGTGCTTGTTGTAAAGCACATCCTGGGTCGTCACCATGTTTACAATCACGGAACTTGCAGGTGCCTAAAAATTCTCTAAATTCAATAAAGCACCAACCGACCCTGATAGCGTCTAAATGCCATAAGGCAAATTCACGTATACCGGGTGAATCGATTAAATCCCCACCGCTAACAAAATGGAGTAACTTTGCGGTCGTGGTGGTGTGTTGACCTAAACCTGAGTTATCGGATACATCTCCAATTAATAGTTCAGCTTCTGGCATTAATGCATTGATCAAAGATGATTTGCCAACACCAGACTGACCGGCAAAAACACTGACGCTGTCATTGAGTAATGCTTTGAGGTCTTCAACGCCCTCACCAGTGTGACTACTGACACGGAAAACTTGATAACCAATATTTTGGTAACGCGTTAATGCCGTTTCGATTTCATCACGATTAGTGTCATCCAATAAATCAATTTTATTGAGAATGATGATCGGCGTAATATCTGTGTCTTCTGAAGCCACTAGATATCGATCAATAATTTGGGTGGTAAAGCTAGGTAAAACTGAAGACACAATTAAGATTTGATCGATGTTAGCGGCAATAATTTTGACGCCATCGTATAAATCTGGTCGAGTTAAAGAGGATTTTCGCGGGTGAACGGCGACGACAATACCACCAATACTGGAGCCCGATTGAACTTCAGTCGCGAGTCTTACCACGACCTTATCACCGGTGACTAAACTGGTCACTGCTCGACGAATATTACAGCGCGAGACCATGCCATCTGTAGTTTCAATATCGGCATGCTGACCGAAACGAGAAATAACCACACCGGCTTGTTCAGGACCTAACAAATTATCCTGTAATTCGGCATGTTGACTATTATCGTCATTACGCTTTAATCGTTTAGTCTGATTGGCGCGCATTCGGCGTAATTGGCCCTGACTTAGGGGTTTCTTTTTACTCACAGGCTTATCTTCATTAAATAGGTGTTTTTTTGTGTATCAAAAAAACAGTATGATACACACTCTTTTATAAAAATGCCTGAATTTAGGCTACAGATAATATAAGGCGGCATAAATGGCTGTTGATGCGAATAATCTAATTTGGGTTGATTTGGAAATGACAGGCTTAGAACCCGCTGTTGATCGAGTCATTGAAATTGCAACTTTAGTGACTGACCAAGACCTCAATATCATTGCTCAAGGCCCTGTTCTAGCCATTTATCAGACAGATGATGTGTTAGCTGGGATGGACGATTGGAACCAAAAACATCATGGAGAGTCAGGATTAATTGAGCGTGTTCGTGCCAGTAAATGTTCTGAACAAGATGCGATAACACAAACGATTGATTTTTTATCTCAGTACGTGCCTAAAGGCGCATCACCAATGTGTGGCAATAGCATTGGTCAAGATCGCCGCTTTTTGAATAAATACATGTTAGAGCTTGAAGAGTATTTTCATTATCGCAACATTGATGTGAGCACCATCAAAGAGTTGGTTCGTCGTTGGAGCCCTGAAACAATGAATGGCTTTAGCAAGAAAAATACACATCAAGCATTAGAAGATATCAAAGAGTCTATTGCCGAAATGCAGTTTTATCGCAGTGAAGTATTTAAAATTTAAGCAATTGAACAATTTTTTTCAAAAAGGGGGTTGCAGCATAGTAAAATTTACCTATAATGCGGCCTCAACTTTCTACAGAGCGCCAAACTCTGAGGCATAGGAAGTTGTCATGAAATTTGAAAGTATGCGACATTAGTTCAGTTGGCATAGGTTGAAAGACGATACCTTGCTAACTTTATAATGAAGCAAACAGTACGCGACATTAGCTCAGTTGGTAGAGCGATACCTTGCCAAGGTATAGGTCATCGGTTCGAACCCGATATGTCGCTCCAAATTTCTAGATGGATTTTTGAAATGCGACATTAGCTCAGTTGGCATAGGTTGAGAGACGATACCTTGCTAACTTTATAATGAAGCAAATAGTACGCGACATTAGCTCAGTTGGTAGAGCGATACCTTGCCAAGGTATAGGTCATCGGTTCGAACCCGATATGTCGCTCCAAATTTCTAGATGAAATTTTTGAAATGCGACATTAGCTCAGTTGAGTTAATCGCCAGAGTCGATACCCATCTTGTTCCAAGGTATAGGTCATCGGTTCAAACCTCTCTTTATTTTCAAAGAAAGGTCGCTGTAAATTATACATGATTTGAAATGCGACATTAGCTCAGTTGGCATAGGTTGAAAGACGATACCTTGCTAACTTTATAATGAAGCAAACAGTACGCGACATTAGCTCAGTTGGTAGAGCGATACCTTGCCAAGGTATAGGTCATCGGTTCGAACCCGATATGTCGCTCCAAATCACTTAGTCTGTTAAAATTCTTATTTTTCGAACATGCGATACCTTGGCAAGGTATAGGTCATCGGTTCGAACACCTCTTTGTTTATAAAGAAAAGTCACTCAAAATCACCTCCTCTGTTAAAAATCCAATTAATTACTATTACGATACTAGATTCAGTTGCGTTTTCAGAAAATGCGATACCTTGTTAAGATATCGGTCATCTGTTCGAACCTCTCTTTGTTTATAAAGAAAAGTCACTCCAAATTTTGTTTATTCCAAAACTGGTGAAGTGTTTAATTTTGCATAAGGCTTACCAAAGATAAATTCATATTTTGTTATGTTCACCACTGCAATCTAACTCATCCCGAATATTGTCATTTTAATAAATTTGCATCATCTACGTTTGAACAAATTGTTTTTGCAATCAACAAACAAGTGATCTAGTACTCACTTCTTCATGGATCTCTAAAGTAAGAGCATATTGGTGAAGTAAAACATGATCTGGTTCAAATCATTTACTGGTGTTATCTCTGATAATCAACTCAAGATAGATTTTCCTAAGAAGTTAGGGCTTTAAACGAGGTGAGTGTTATGCGGATCCAACAACTGAGTGAGCTACTTGATTATGTTGCTAATTGCCATCTCGATATGGAGAAATTATATAAGCGTTTAGATCGTAACGCAGACTCCTCTAGAGTAAAAATGATGCTAACTTATTTTCAACAGCATGAGAGACATATATACGAAACACTTGAAAGTTACATAGAAGATGCGCCCTCAAGAATCTTAAATACTTGGTATAAAGACATTACTTTCGAAGATTTTAGCAAACGTTGTCTTGAAACCTCATTAGCCGCCAATATGCAAGAAGACCAAGTACTCGAGCTGCATCTCGATTTAGAAAATCGCTTAATCGCGCTGCTAGAAAAAACAGCGATGAGTAGTCCTACTGATGAAATTAAGAGTGCATTAATGGATTTGGTCAGAGTGGCGCAAACTCAACAAAAACGTTTAGTTCACAGCACAATTCGTATGGATGATATCTAAACGACACATTAAATTTTGACATAACTTCCTGAAGTGTTAGTTTGCCAGCTATTCCCAGTAGCTGGCTTTTTTTATTAACAAAAAATAACCACCATAACTGTGGGAGTTCCCCTATAACTTCTGTTATATTTAGCATTCTTGTAACTCTTTTTTATGGAAGCTAACTTTACCCATGACATCGCTGCTTAAAACCCTTGAAAATGAACAAGCTACTGTCGCTCTTGGGCAACAAATTGCGCAGTGGATTGTGCCACCATTAACGATTTATCTTACTGGTGACTTAGGCGCGGGTAAAACAACGTTTAGTCGAGGTATTATCCAAAGTTTGGGTCATCAAGGCGCGGTGAAAAGTCCGACTTATACCTTGGTTGAGCCTTATGAATTTAACGATATGGATGTGTATCATTTTGATCTGTATCGATTAGCTGATCCAGAGGAACTCGAGTATATGGGGATCCGTGATTACTTCACTGATAGAAGTGTGTGTCTAGTTGAATGGCCCGATAATGGTCATGGATTACTTCCTAAGGCTGACATCCATTTGCATTTACGTTATAAAGAATCTCAAAGACAGGTTGAATTACAAGCCATATCCCCTGCAGGGCAGGCAATTTTAAATAAAATTAATATAAATAATAATGACTTTTAAAAAAACTTTTTTTATTCCTATTATCATCACGCTGTTGTTTTTGCCTAATTTAGTTTGGGCAGCCAATCAACTTGATAGCGTGCGTATTTGGGCTGCTCCAGAATCGACTCGAGTGGTGTTTGATTTAACTCAAGCTCCTAAATACGACAGTTTTACCTTAACGGGACCAGATCGTTTGGTGGTTGATATTCAGGATACTGGCGCTAAAGTTAATTTAGATAAAATAGCGAATAACAGCAA
The DNA here is from genome assembly GCF_021560015.1 of Shewanella vesiculosa. NCBI lineage: Bacteria > Pseudomonadati > Pseudomonadota > Gammaproteobacteria > Alteromonadales > Shewanellaceae > Shewanella > Shewanella vesiculosa. The sequence continues at coordinate 4,365,528 of NZ_CP073588.1, forward strand.
AATTATCAAAAAGATACGTTTTAGCTCACCGCCTAAAAAAGGCATATTGCGTTTGGTTATGGATTTAACTAAACCGGTAAAGTCCAGTTTGTTTACTTTGCCTCCGACAGCTCCTTATGGCAACCGTCTGGTAGTCGACTTAGAAAATGTTGACGGTGGATCCTCTACAGGTCAAACCGTTAGCCGCTCTGCTAATCAGTCATCGCGAGACATTGTGGTTGCCATTGATGCGGGCCACGGCGGCGAAGATCCAGGGTCTATTGGACCTTCTGGCATGCATGAAAAACGGGTAGTGCTTGAAATTGCCAAGCGTTTGGCGCGTAAAGTGGATGCAACTCCGGGCATGCGAGCGGTGATGACGCGTACTGGCGATTATTTTGTTAACTTGAATAAACGCTCTGAACTGGCACGAAACAGTAAAGCTGATTTATTGATATCGATTCATGCTGATGCCTTCACTTCACCGCAGCCAAGTGGCGCGTCTGTTTGGGTGTTATCAATGCGCAGAGCTAATAGTGAAATTGGTCGCTGGTTAGAGCAAAAAGAGAAACACTCAGAGTTGTTAGGTGGTGCAGGCGAGATCATTCAAAATACCGATAGTGAACAATATTTAGCCATGACATTACTCGATATGTCGATGAACAGTTCGATGGCGATAAGTCATTCTATTGCTGGTGATATTCTTCGTGACTTAGATACGATTACTCACCTTCACAAAAGAAATCCAGAATCGGCCAGTTTTGCTGTACTTAAATCACCAGATATTCCCTCTATTTTAGTTGAAACTGGCTTTATCTCTAACCCAGGTGAAGAACGGTTGTTGTCTAACGGTAATCATCAAGAAAAGCTGGCTAATGCCATTTATAAAGGTGTGCTGCGTTATTTTGAAGGTAATCCGCCCGCTGACTCTTTGATGGCCAAGACGTCAAACGTTAAACACAGTGTAAAGCGTGGCGAGTCGTTATCAATTATTGCGCAGCGTTACAGTGTTTCTGTAAGCAGTATTAAGCAAGCCAATAATTTAAAGAGTGATGTAGTACGTATTGGTCAAAAACTCGTAATACCAAGGGCTTAATATGGCTATTCAACTGTTACCGCCACAACTTGCAAACCAAATCGCAGCAGGCGAGGTGGTTGAGCGACCTGCATCAGTGGTGAAAGAACTGGTTGAAAACAGTCTTGATGCCGGCGCGACTAGAGTTGATATTGATATCGATAAAGGCGGAAGTAAGCTGATTCGCATCCGCGATAACGGTGCGGGTATTCCTAGGGATGAGTTGGCATTAGCGCTGTCGCGTCATGCAACGTCAAAAGTTCATACGCTCGATGACCTCGAAGCTATTTTAAGCTTCGGTTTTCGCGGTGAGGCGCTAGCCAGTATTAGCTCAGTGTCACGGCTAACATTAACCTCAAAAACAGTTGAACAGTCTGAAGCTTGGCAGGCCTTCGCTGAAGGCTCGCAAATGGATGTCAAAGTGACCCCTGCTGCACATCCACAAGGCTCGACCATTGAAGTGGTCGACTTGTTTTTTAATACCCCCGCTAGAAGACGCTTCTTAAAAAGTGATAAAACCGAATTCACTCATATTGATGAGTGGTTAAAGCGGATTGCCATCGTGCGCCGCGATATTCATTTTACCCTGACCCACAATGGTAAATTAGTGCGTCAGTATCGTCCTGCAAATACCGAGATTCAAACGCAGCAACGTTTAGCACAAATTTGTGGCCGAGCGTTTGCGGAGCAAGCTTTAAGCATTGCTTGTGAACATGAAGGCTTATCTCTAAATGGTTATTTACAGTCACCACAAGATACAGTCATCACCGAGACGAATTTCTTTTATGTCAATGGACGATTAATTAGAGACCGACTGGTTAATCATGCTGTTAAACAAGCCTTTGCTGAGTACGGTATTGAGCATCAACCTGGATATGTGTTGATGTTATCACTTGATCCACACCAGGTTGATGTGAACGTGCACCCAGCCAAGCATGAAGTGCGTTTTCATCAATCTCGCTATGTGCATGATTTTATATTACAAGCAGTGCAATCGGCATTAGTGCAAATGCCTGCGTTGGCCTTATCTGAGCATGAACCTGAATCTGAATCTAATTCACTAGATAAACATGATAATTCTGCAATGGTGCCCCAAGATCCAACTGTGATGGATGATGCCAATAGCGTCGCTAGCATCGAAGACGTATTTTCACTTAACCGTGACTCCACTAAAGCGATTAATAGTGTTAGCGCGTTCGGCTCAATGCATGTTCCGGGAAAGAATAATAGTTTATCTGGGGGGTATTCAGCTGCAATTAAGCCTAGTTATGATAAAAAGCCTACTAGTCCATTATCTGCTGCCCAGACCAAAACTGCCATTGCTAACTATGGACAGTTATTACATACCCCGATGAATAGCGCGATATCATATGTTAATGAAGTCGCGACTGAGTTGGCCATCCCCCCATTGTTAGCGGGTGAGTATTGGGTGATATGCAAAGATGATAAGTTGTCATTGTTGCCTATAAAAAAGGTGCAATTGGCAGTGAGAAAGCAGCAAATTGAAATCAAACTCGCTAATGGCTTAGTGTCACAACCGTTATTAATGCCAGTATCAGTAGCTGCAGATTTAGATTGGCCAGAAACCTTAGCCAAGCGTGATCAATTACTGCGTAAGATGGGTATTGAATTAACAATTCGCTTTCAGCAGTTGATTATTAAAAAAGTGCCCCCATATTTGAGGGAAAGCCAACTTGCTGTTGTGATACCTGAATTATTGCAATGGATACAAATAGAGCAACCTTCAGATAATGCTATTGTCGGTTGGCTTGCACAGCAAAGTTTATCGCAATTTGAGCCAGTACAAGTCTTATGGCAGCAATTTTGTGCACTTGACGATGAAACGAAACAAACTTGTTATGACCAAGAGCACGTATTGCCTTGGCAAAATTGGATGAAAAATAATTAACGTGAACAGTGTCGATAAGCCGAAAATCATTTTTTTAATGGGGCCTACAGCCTCAGGCAAGACGGCATTAGCCATTGAAATGGCGACAAAGCATAATTGCGAGATTATTTCAGTCGATTCAGCGCTTATCTATCGTGGCATGGATATCGGTTCAGCTAAACCGACGGCGAAAGAGTTGCAAATGGCTCCGCACAAGTTAATTGATATACTTGATCCTAGCGAAAGTTATTCAGCGGCAGATTTTCGCCGTGATGCACTATTGGCTATCGAAGACATTATTCGTCGCGGTAAGACCCCTTTACTCGTGGGTGGCACCATGATGTACTTTAAAGCACTGTTAGAAGGTCTATCTCCTTTACCCAGTGCAGATGAAGGTATTCGGCAGCAAATATTGGCGCAAGCGCAAACAGACGGTTGGGACGTATTACACCAACAATTATGTCAAATAGATCCGGTTGCTGGAGCAAGAATTCATCCTAACGATCCACAACGATTATCGCGTGCATTAGAGGTTTATCGGATCAGTGGCAAAACAATGACTGAATTGACTCAAACTAAATCAGTCGCTTTGCCGTATGATGTAGTGCAATTTGCTATTGCACCTAACGATCGAAGTGTATTACATAAATTAATTGCTAAGCGATTTAATATCATGCTTGAGCAAGGCTTTATCGATGAGGTGTCACGCTTAAAAGCGCGTGGTGACTTAGATTTAGACATGCCATCAATGCGTTGTGTAGGTTACAGGCAGTGCTGGCAATACCTTGATAAAGAATTTGATCATGCGACTATGGTCGAAAAAGCTACCGCAGCCACTAGGCAATTGGCCAAACGTCAATTAACATGGTTGAGGAGTTGGCCGGAATTACAGTGGCTTGAAAGTGGTGTCGAAGGGAATTTAGTTACGCTTATGCGACAAAGCCGCTAGCTTATTAGCCGTTGCTGTATAATACTAAAACTAAACAATAAAACTTAATTCAACATATTTTAAAATAAAAAAGGAAATTCAAATGGCTAAGGGGCAATCTTTACAAGACCCATTTTTGAACGCATTGCGTCGTGAGCGTGTACCAGTCTCTATCTATTTAGTGAATGGTATTAAATTACAAGGCCAAGTTGAGTCATTCGATCAATTTGTTATCTTGTTGAAAAATACTGTAAGCCAAATGGTTTACAAACACGCTATTTCAACAGTCGTACCAGCACGCCCATTTAACGTTACTGCTCACCAAGGGACTGCCCATGGTGAAGAAAGCGATGCTGAATAATTTGAAAAGGAATACAATTTTTGTTTGATCGTTATGAAGCGGGTGAAACAGCGGTATTAGTACACATAGATTTTTCCGACGACGAACGTCGAGAGGATCTCACTGAGTTACAGCTATTAGTTGAATCTGCTGGTGCTCGCTCTGTTGGAGTGATTACTGGCAGTAGACGCTCGCCAGATCGTAAATTTTTTATCGGTACCGGTAAAGCTGAAGAACTAGCCGCAATGGTAGCTGCTACAGAGGCCAATGTAGTGATTTTTAATCATGCATTGAGTCCTGCTCAAGAGCGTAATCTTGAATTAGTATGCCAGTGCCGAGTCTTAGACAGAACTACACTGATTCTTGATATTTTTGCTCAGAGAGCAAGGACTCATGAAGGTAAATTGCAAGTGGAGCTAGCGCAATTGCGCCACATGTCGACGCGCCTTATTCGTGGTTGGACTCATTTAGAGCGACAAAAAGGCGGTATTGGTATGCGAGGGCCGGGTGAGACCCAGCTTGAAACAGACCGACGTTTATTAAGAGGGCGGATTAAGAACATTAATCGTCGACTTGATAAAGTGGATAAACAACGTGAGCAAAGCCGTCGAGCTCGTAAGCGAAGTGATTTAGCAACAGTGTCTTTGGTGGGTTATACCAATGCGGGTAAATCGACATTATTTAATGCGCTAACTTCGTCGGACGTTTATGCTGCAGATCAATTATTTGCAACATTAGATCCAACACTGCGTAAATTATCCTTACCCGATGGTGCGGTAATTTTAGCAGACACAGTTGGTTTCATTCGTCATTTACCTCACGACCTTGTTGCAGCATTTAAAGCCACACTACAAGAAACTCGACAAGCAGAGATCCTTTTACACATCGTTGATTGTGCCGATGACAATATGGCTGAAAATTTTGAACAAGTACAAAGTGTACTTAAAGAAATCGATGCCGATGAAATCCCGCAATTAGTCGTGTGTAATAAGATTGATTTGCTTGAAGATTTCGCGCCTCGTATCGATTACGGTGAAGACGGTAAACCTGAAAGGGTTTGGGTCTCTGCGCAAAAACGCATTGGATTTGATTTGCTGCTTAAAGCGATAACCGAATTAATCGGTCAAGTTATTTGCGAGCTTACATTGAAAATACCTGCATCAGCAGGACATTATCTTGGCCAGTTTTATCGACTGGATGCAATACAGCAGAAAGAGTATGACGATCTGGGGAACTGTATTTTATCTGTTCGTTTATCGGATGCCGATTGGCGCCGATTAGCTAAACAGAGTCAAGGGGAATTAGAGACATTTATTTTTGACGACTCAGAAGTAGACATCTCTTGTTAATCTCATTTATTTCATCCAATTATGGAGTGCTAAATGGCTTGGAATGAGCCCGGTAACAAGGGGAACAAAGACCCTTGGGGAAATAAAGGTGGTAACGATAAAGGGCCACCAGATCTTGACGAAGTATTTCGTAACCTATCAAAACGTTTTGGTGGCAAGGGGGGCAATGGCGCCTCTGGTCAGCCATTTAATTCATCTTTATTGATTGTTTTTGCCGTTATTGCCGTCATTATCTGGGCATTGTCTGGTTTATATACAGTTAAGGAAGCTGAGCGTGGTGTGTTACTCCGTTTTGGTCAACACATTGGTGAAGTGAGTTCCGGTTTACATTGGAAAGCCACTTTTATTGATGAGGTGACAATGGTTGACGTGGAAACGTTCCGTTCGATCCCTGCGTCAGGCAGAATGCTGACATCTGACGAAAACATTGTGAATGTTGAGCTTGTGGTTCAATACAGCGTATCAGATGCTTATTCATATCTGTACAGTGCTGTTGATGCCAACTCGAGTTTACGTGAAGCGACTGACAGTGCATTGCGTTATGTCATTGGTCACAATCGTATGGATGACATTTTAACCACCGGGCGTGATGCTATTCGTCGTGATACTTGGACAGAGTTAGAGCGTATTATTGAGCCATATAAACTAGGCTTAGAAATTCGTGACGTTAACTTTTTACCCGCTCGTCCTCCAGAAGAAGTAAAAGATGCATTTGATGATGCAATTTCAGCTCAGGAAGATGAACAGCGCTTTATTCGTGAAGCTGAAGCTTATGCTCGCGAAATCGAACCTAAAGCGCGTGGACAAGTTGAACGTATGGCACAACAAGCTAGTGCTTATAAAGAGCGTGAAGTTCTTGAAGCTAGAGGTAAAGTCGCTCGATTTGAGAAGTTATTACCTGAGTATAAAGCTGCGCCAGATGTAACTCGAAATCGTTTATACATAGATGCAATGCAATCTGTGTTGGCGGATACTAATAAAGTACTTGTCGACACCAAAAGTAGCGGTAATCTGATGTACTTACCTTTGGATAAGCTGATGGATTCTTCTAAGAGTCAGCGTAATCAAGTAGAACCTGAGGTAGAACGTCACATCAACTCTGTCTCTAGTAGTGGTGTTGATACGCCGATTACTAGTATGCCGACTGATGGTCGTCTCAGCCGCGAAGATCGTCTTCGCCAAGGGAGGAACTAACAATGGGTAGATTAGCAGTGATCATTCTTGTCATCATTTTAGGGGTGAGTTTTTCCTCTTTAATGGTGGTAAGCGAAGGTGAACGTGCCATCGTTGCACGTTTCGGTAAGGTACTCAAAGAAGATGACGTAACAACCGTCTTTGCACCAGGCCTTCACTTTAAATTTCCTTTGGTAGATAAAGTTCGATATCTGGATTCTCGTATTCAGACATTGGATGGTGCCGCGGATCGTTTTGTGACTTCTGAAAAGAAAGACTTAATGGTCGACTCTTATGTTAAGTGGCGTATTCGTGATTTTGAAAAGTACTATCTTTCTACCAATGGCGGTATTAAAGCCAATGCAGAAAGCTTATTACAAGCCAAAATCAGCAACGACTTACGTACTGAATTTGGTCGTCGCACTATCAAGGAGATTGTTTCTGGTAAGCGTGATGAGTTGCAAACCGATGCATTACAAAACGCTTCTGAAAGTGCTGAGAATCTTGGTATTGAAGTGGTTGATGTGCGCGTAAAGCAAATTAACTTACCTGCTAATGTCAGTACTAGTATTTACCAACGTATGCGTGCTGAACGTCAAGCTGTGGCAAAAGAGCACCGTGCACAAGGTAAAGAACAAGCTGAAATTATCCGTGCGACTATTGATGCCAATGTGACAGTAAAGGTTGCTGAAGCTGAACGTAAAGCGCTTACCATTCGTGGTGAAGGTGATGCATTGTCGGCAAAAATTTATGCTGATGCCTACAGTAAAGACGCTGAGTTTTATAGCTTTTTACGTAGTCTAGAAGCTTACAAAGCAAGTTTTGCCGGTAAGAATGACATTATGGTGTTAGAGCCTGAAGGTGATTTCTTCAAATACATGAAATCGTCTAGCGGTAAGTAACATTTATATCATTTAGTTCAAAAAGCTCGGTCTTTACCGAGCTTTTTTGTGGCTGAAAGTTAATCTAATTAGTATGAATTCAGTTTTTCTAAAAACGGTCATAAATCATAACGAAGACTTTTTATTGTGTTTTTGATTATTTTTTATTAATAATTGCTTGTTTTAAATGTCTTTATTACCTCCCCAAACACTAATTAAGGGACGACTAATTGTTATAATCTGGCTGATTTATAAGCGTTTTTGAAAAAAATGTTAATATCCTCACTCTAGATGTATGTTTTCTCTATGATCTAGTTCTAATTTTTCGCTATAATGAGCACCGCCTCAAAGTATGATTTTAGCGCTTCACCCTTTGTGATCGCTAAAGTATTGAAATATAAAAATTCCAACACCCTCTGGGAGATAAGTGGATGAGCAATGCGCCAGTCGATACCGGACGTCGCAGATTCCTGACAGCTGCAACCGCCGTAGTAGGTGGTGCTGGTGCCGTCGCTGTAGCGGTTCCTTTCATCAAGTCATGGAATCCGAGCGCCAAAGCGAAAGCTGCAGGTGCGCCGGTTGAAGTAAATATTAGTAAAGTTGAACCAGGTCAGTTAATTCGTGTCGAATGGCGCGGAAAACCGGTTTGGGTCGTTCGTCGTACAGAAACTGTGCTAAATAATCTTAAAACATTAGACAGTCAATTACGTGATCCTGCTTCCGAAGAAATGCAGCAACCAGAATATGCAACTAATCCTGCACGTTCTATTAAGCCTGAATTTTTCATAGCAGTCGGTATCTGTACCCACTTAGGTTGTTCACCAACTTATCTACCTGATTCATTCGGTGAGCAGGTTGAGGGTGTAACATCTGGGTTCTTCTGTCCTTGTCACGGTTCTAAATTTGACATGGCTGGTCGTGTATTCCAGGGTGTTCCTGCACCATTAAACCTAGTGGTTCCACCGCACAAATATATCGATGACGCTAACGTTATCATCGGTGTAGATACAGGAGCGGCGTAATGGTTAAGAATATTATTGATTGGATTGATGCTCGCATCCCAATGACGGCAACGTATAACCGTCATGTGGGTCAGTATGCCACACCAAAGAATTTCAACTTTTGGTATTTCTTTGGCTCATTAGCATTATTAGTTTTAGTTAACCAGTTACTGACTGGTATTTGGTTAACCATGAATTACGTACCAACAGCAGAAGGTGCATTCGCTTCTGTTGAATACATAATGCGTGATGTTGAATACGGCTGGTTATTACGTTATATGCACTCTACAGGTGCGTCAGCGTTCTTCTTTGTCATTTATATGCACATGTTCCGTGGATTAATTTACGGTTCTTATCAAAAACCAAGAGAGCTTTTATGGCTGTTTGGTATGTTGATATTTTTAGTGTTGATGGCTGAAGCATTTATGGGTTACTTACTGCCTTGGGGACAAATGTCCTATTGGGGCGCACAGGTAATTATCTCTTTGTTTGGTGCTATTCCTGTTATTGGTGATGACCTAACATTGTGGATCCGTGGTGACTATGTTATTTCCGGTGCAACACTAAACCGTTTCTTCGCATTACACGTTATTGCGCTGCCACTTGTATTGGTTGTGTTGGTGTTCTTACATCTAATCGCATTACATGAAGTGGGATCGAACAACCCTGATGGTGTTGAAATTAAAAAGAACAAAGATGAGAACGGATGGCCTATTGATGGTATTCCATTCCACCCTTATTACACTGTAAAAGATATTATGGGTGTAGCAGGCTTCTTAATCGTGTTCTGTTATGTGCTGTTCTTTATGCCTGAAGGTGGTGGATACTTCCTTGAGAAGCCAAACTTTGAAGCGGCTAACCCAATGAAGACTCCTGCGCATATTGCACCGGTTTGGTATTTCACACCATTCTATGCGATTTTACGTGCAATTCCCGACAAGTTAATCGGTGTTGTTGCTATGGGTCTGTCGATTGCAGTGCTATTTGTTCTGCCTTGGCTTGACCGTTGTAAAGTCAAATCTATCCGTTATCGTAGTTTGATTCACAAAATTAACATCGCACAATTTACTGTGTCGTTCATTATTCTTGGCTATTTAGGTGTGGTTCCTGCAACGCCTGAGCTAACTATTGCGGCACGTGTATTCACTTTCACTTACTTTGGTTTCTTCGTAGCCCTATGGGTTTACAGTAAGAATGAGAAAACAAAAGAAGTTCCTACGAGGGTGACACACTAATGAAAAAGTTATTAATTGCATTAGTTACACTACTGCCATCTCTCGCTATGGCTGCAGGTGGAAACGAGGTTCATTTAGAAAGCGCTAACGTTAACTTGCATGACAAAGCGTCATTAGAACGTGGTCTGGATTTATTCCAGCAATATTGTTCAGGTTGTCACAGCACTAAGTACCAACGTTATGAGCGTGTAGCAACTGACTTAGACATCAGTGGCGATGATATGCGTAATAAGTACATGTTCACTGATGCTAAAATCGGTGATTTAATGGAAAACGCTATTCCTCCTGTTGATGCGGCTAAATGGTTTGGTGCTCCGCCTCCAGACTTAACCTTGGTTGCTCGTGTACGTGGAGCTGATTGGGTATTTTCATACTTAAAAGGTTTCTATGCTGATGAAACGCGTCCATTTGGTGTGAATAATACCGTGTTTCCATTAGTGGCTATGCCGCACGTTTTACAAGACTTACAAGGTGTTGCAACTCCTCAATATGAAAAGACTGTCATTGATGGTGTTGAAACTATGACGTTGGTCGGCATGAATCCTCCTACTGGTGGCAAAATGAGTGCAGAAGAGTACGACCAAGCAGTTCGTGATATCACGGGTTTCTTAGTCTATTCGGCTGAACCCGTTCAGTTAGAGCGTGAAGCTTTAGGTTGGTGGGTACTCGGATTCTTGTTTATTTTCTTCATCATTGCTTATTTGTTGAAGAAAGAATACTGGAAAGATGTGCACTAGCCATCAATAACGGTTAATATACATTATCCGCATATTGTAAACGGGGGGCTTAGCCCCTCGTTTGTTTTGTTTTTTCTACATTCTGGAGGGTATCAATGGCTGTTGCTGCCAACAAACGCTCTATCATGACACTTTTTTCTGGTGCCGATGATTTATATAGTCACCAAGTACGTATCGTATTGGCTGAAAAAGGGGTTACCGTTGATGTTTTACAGGTAGACCCAAGTGAGATGCCTGAAGATTTACTTGAAGTAAATCCATACAACTCGGTACCAACTTTAGTTGATCGTGAACTCGTGTTGTACGAATCTCGCATTATTATGGAATATTTGGATGAACGTTTTCCTCATCCTCCACTAATGCCTGTATACCCAGTATCTCGCGGCCAAAGCCGTTTAATGATGCACAGAATCGACACCGATTGGTATGCGCTTGTTGAGCGTATCCGTAAAGGTGAAAAAGCTGATGCTGCGCGTAAAGAGTTAATGGAAAGTCTAATCGCTTTAGCGCCAGTATTTGCTGAAATGCCATACTTCATGAGCGAAGAGTTTGGTTTATCTGATTGCTACCTAGGCCCATTATTATGGCGCTTACCGGTATTAGGTATTCACTTAGACCCGCGTACATCGAAAGATATCAGTGCTTATATGACACGTATTTTTGAACGTGAATCATTTAAAGCATCGTTAACTGAGGCTGAGCGCGAAATGCGCATGGGCATGTGATGAAACCAATAACAGCTAATCGTCCATATTTGTTGCGTGCTTACTATGAGTGGTTGATGGATAACCATTTGACGCCACACGTAGTCGTGGATGCATTTGTTAACGGTACACAAGTTCCACAGCAATTTGTTAAAGACGGTCAAATTGTCTTGAATATTGCAACTGGAGCTGTGGCAAATCTTCACATGTCGAATGATTCCGTCGAGTTTAATGCCCGTTTTGGTGGTGTTCCACAAAATGTGTATTTACCAATGGCCTCAATTGTGGCCATTTATGCTCGTGAAAACGGTGCCGGCACTGTATTTGATATGGAAGATGCTTATATGATCGAAGGTGAGCAGGATGAGTTGTCATCTGTGCCACCATCAATGAAATCTGTTGATGATACTTCGACATTACCGCCATCGCCTAAATCGACTACTGGTGACAAAGCTAAACGTAAAAACCATTTAACTGTGGTGAAGTAACGATTCGTTACCATGACATAAAACCAGTCGCAAGGCTGGTTTTTTTTTTAAGCTAAAATTGCAGTATCACCATTTTTTATCGCTCAAATGGAACCCCAAATGTTGTTGATGATTGATAATTATGATTCTTTTACGTTCAACTTAGTGCAATATTTCCAAACGCTTGGACAAGAGATCCTCGTTAAGCGTAATGATGAAATCACCATTGAACAAATTGAAGCATTAGCGCCCACTCATTTAATCATTTCTCCTGGTCCATGCACTCCAAAGGAAGCAGGGATCTCGCTTGCCGCCATTGAATATTTTGCTGGGAGATTGCCAATTTTAGGTGTCTGTCTCGGCCACCAAGCCATCGCCCAAGTGTTTGGTGTTGATGTTGTACGTGCAAAGCGTGTTATGCACGGTAAAACCAGCTTAATTGAGCACAATCAACAGGGATTATTTTCTCAGTTAGCATTACCTTTGCAAGTGACGCGTTACCATTCATTGTTGATTAATGATGTTCCCAAGAATTTTACGCTGGACGCATGGTTTGATGACCCTGTTCATGGGCGTGAAATTATGGCGATGAGCTATGCTGATTTACGTATATACAGTGTGCAGTTTCATCCTGAGTCTATTTTGACCCAGCAAGGACATGAATTGCTGAATAACTTTTTACAGTTATAAAGTGTAATCAAGGCTACCTATTTAAGTTCATTATCACTTATTCTGTTACAACTTCTGCAACCAATCTGGCTAAATTCTCGCGTATATTTATGCTATAAAGAGCGCTTAAAAAATAATAAAAGGGATAACCATGACAAGCTTTATGCGAAACTTTGCGGTGAGCGCAATTTCTTTGGCGATGATCAGTGGCTGTGCTGCGACAGCAAAAAATGACGATACGATGGTTATCGCAAAGCCTACCGCTACATCATTGATGGTGCCATTAGCCCAACCTCCAAAAGCCGATCAGTTATTAACGCTTAATCAAATCATGGCTAATCCGGATTGGATGGGAATATTTGCCCAAGGAGCCTATTGGAGTGATGACAGCCAATCGGTGTATTTTAGTCGCCAAGCACACCAGTCGCCTATTCGTGATTTTTATCAACAAGCCATCGGCCAGTCTGAAGCGAATAAACTGGCTTTGGATCAGTTACACCTTGCGGATCAGCGTAATGGTGTGTTGAATCAAGCTAAAACTAAAAAAGCTTACATTTATCAAGGTAACGTATTTGTAAAAGATTTATCAAATGGCGATATTACTCAAATGACTCGCCAAAATGATCCGATTAGCGGCGTTCGTTTTTTGAGCGGCGGCGATCTTGCATTTTGGCAAGGTAATAATATTTTTCGTTTACACCAATCTAGTGGACTTGTGGAGCAAATGGCTGCAATCCTAATGGAAAATGAGCCTAAAAATACACCAGCCCCCAGTACTTTTATGGCCAAACAGCAGCAAAGATTAATCCAATATGTTGCCATGCAACACGATAACAGTTTGACGCGTGATGAATATAGCGAATCATTGGCTAAAGCTGATCCGACTTTTTCAGCAAAACCTTGGTATTTAGGTGATGCGGAAGTTGTGTCAGAAATGAGTTTATCGCCAGATGGACGTTACGTTCTATTGGCGTTAACGGATAAAAATTATAGTTGGCGTGCAGAACACGACATTATGCCCAATTATTTAGGGCAAGAAGGTTATGTTGATCCCGTGCCTGCTCGTGCTCGTGTGGCAGAAGATGTTTTCCCTGGTCAGCGTTTAGTATTACTCGACCTTACTGAACACAGTAAAAAAGATATTACCATTGAAGGCCTAGCCGGTTTTGATGAGGATGTACTTGCTAGCGTTAAAGCTGAAAATGCAAAAGCCCAAGGTAAAACCTACGAAAGCCACAAAGCGCCGCGTTTAGTGCAGTTAATGCAAGATTGGGAGTGGAGTCAAAGCGCTATTCAGTGGAATGATTCTGGCGATAAATTATTAGTGATGCTTGAAGCGGTTGATAATAAAGATCGCTGGATCGCGAGCGTCGATCTTCAAAAAGGCAAACTCTCCACTGAGCATCGCTTACATGATGATGCTTGGGTTAACTATAATTTTAATCAATTCGGTTGGATAACCGGTACAGATACCATGTACTACTTATCTGAAGAGTCTGGATTCTCTCAGTTATATACCAAAACAGCCGCAGGTAAGGTATTGGCATTAACTAAGGGTAAATTTGTGGTTGATAATGTGAGCTTATCTCCAGATGCAAAATACTTTTATTACCGTGCTAATAAGGACCATCCGGGCAGTTATAATGTTTACCGTGTAGAAATTGCCAGCGGCAAATCAGAGCAACTGACTCAATGGTTAGGGACATTGGATTACAGCTTAAGCCCTGATGGCCAATCACTGTTATTAACAGCTTCATCTGCTATTCACCCCGATGAACTCTATATTCAGCCTATTGGTGGCGAGATTAGCCAATTAACCGACTATACCAGCACAGCATTTAAACAATATCCATGGCAAGTACCGCAAGTTGTTGCGTTACCTTCAACCCATGGTGCAGAGCCCATTTATGCGCGGGTTTATTTGCCGCAAGGTTATGATCCTAAACAGGCTGATAAATATCCGGCAGTGATGTTTAATCATGGCGCGGGTTATTTACAGAATGCTCATTATGGATTTTCGGGTTACTTCCGTGAATTTATGTTCAATAACTTGTTAACCCAACAAGGTTACGTGGTAATGGATATGGATTATCGCGGTTCAAAAGGTTATGGACGTGATTGGCGTACGTCGGTTTATCGTAATATGGGCCATCCAGAAGTGGAAGATCTAAAAGATGGTGTGGCTTGGATGGCAAGCAATGCTAATGTGGATCCTCAACGTGTAGGCACCTATGGTGGTTCATACGGCGGCTTCCTTACTTTTATGGCGTTATTTAATGAACCTGATTTATTCCAAGCAGGGGCCGCATTACGTCCTGTAGCCGATTGGGCTCATTATAATGCGCCATATACCTCTAATATTTTAAATACGCCTGACGTTGACCCTATCGCTTATGAGCGTAGTTCGCCGATAGAACATGCTCAAGGTTTACAAAAACCATTACTGATCATGAGTGGTGTCTTAGATGATAACGTATTTTTCCAAGACAGTGTGCGCATGGTGCAACGTCTAATTGAATTAGAAAAACCGATGTTTGAAACGGCAATCTATCCTGTTGAGCCACATGGATTTAAGCAACCTTCTAGTTGGTTAGATCAGTATCGTCGTATTTATAAGTTGTTTGAACAAGAGCTGAAATAGTCAGCGCTAAGTTCAAAAAGACAAATAAATATTTATTAAGGCTTCCTTTGAGAAGCCTTAATTTTTATTATTAAGCGATTAACACAATAAAAGGCAACGTGAGTGGCAATATCAATAGCAGGTGGGGTTAGGCCCGGAAAAGTCATCGAAATTGAGCGCCGACTCTATAAGCAGCTTATTGTGGGTAAGCATAAAGTTAATGTTATGCCAGATGAGATCAGCGAAGACTTAGAAGAAAACGCCAATAAGCTTGATATTGAGCGTCAAGCATTAAAGCTGCGCATTGATAAGCAAGCAAAAGAGAAACAAGTATATCTTGAGGTGTCTGCACTGCTAACCCATACGGTTAATAATGCAATAGAGCATCAGTTAGCTAATCCACAAATGATATTAGAAGCATCAGCAATTGGTGAAGGCCAAATTTTATTGCTTGATTTATTATTAGATCCAGATCTTAATATCAATCGACTACGACCAATTATTGAAAGTATTAGTTGGTTATCGCGTGATTTAATTAATTTAATTAACAGCCCTGCATCTGGCCACCGCCGCCCCAAAAACTCCGATGTCCAAGTGACCGATATCAAGCTGGTACTCAATTACATTGGTATTGAAAATTTACGTTTGTTGATCCCTTATTTTTGTTTACGCCATTGGCTACCTACAGGTAATGCCAATTTATTGTGGATAACCCGCAAGCTTTGGCGATATAGCATGGTGAGTGCCATTGCCGCGCAAACCTTAGCTGAGTTACATAATAAAGAGCCCAGTTTGGCTTATTGTTGTGCCTTAATGTATCAATTTGCTACTTCGATCATTCTCAGTCAAAGCGGGCATATATTTGATAAAACTTGGGGGACATGGCTACGAGAAGCCAGCCTTAGTCGAGAGAAACAAGTTTATGATGCTATTATGGCAACAGATTTTCCTGCTGAGGCCGTTTTAGAACAAGTGTTGCAGCATAGTCATAGCTTAAATTGGCAACTACTCAGTTTACTGCAATTTGATGACTCAGCGATGACTCAAGTGCTAAAAGAACTCGATCACGATTACCACTTTACCGAGTTATCCGTCGACGCTGCAATTGTGGCTAAAGCGAGTTGTTACGCCAAAGTGCTTTTGCTAGAAGAGCAGCAACAAATCGACCCACAAGAAAAAAGAATTATGTTCGATTACTATCAATTTTCAGCTCAAGAATTAATTCGTCTTAAAGGGAAAAATTTCCGTAAACTCAATTTACTTTAACGCTGTTTTTTGTGTTTCGAGCAAATGTTAAATCTGTGTAATTATTCACTTTTGATGAATAGCTACACAAAATGGAGCCAAATAACTTTTTTTATGACTAGTTATGCTTCATAACCTCCAATAAACGCTTTGTTTATTCATATTTTTAATTCTTTATGCATAATGCTGATCTGGCCTGCAGAAGTTAATTGTACTGAACTGGTATTTTGATCACATTTTCGCTAATAATGTCGCATAAATAATACAAACTTCCGCTAATGCACTTACAGAATATAAAGCAAACAGCGGAAACAGCGGCTTTAAAACCGTTTACAACCTGAAGGATAAAATGCAATGAGTGTAGAAATGAACCTAACCCGTGCCCAATTCGATGAAGTTATGGTGCCTAATTATGCGCCTGCGGCCGTTATACCTGTTCGTGGAGCTGGTAGCCGAGTGTGGGATCAAGAAGGTAAGGAATTCATCGATTTCGCTGGTGGTATTGCAGTAAATTGTTTAGGTCATTGTCACCCAGCATTAGTGTCTGCATTAAAAGAGCAGAGCGAAAAAATATGGCACTTATCTAACGTGATGACTAACGAGCCTGCACTTGAATTAGCCACAAAGTTAGTCAATGCCACATTTGCTGAGCGTATTTATTTTGCCAACTCTGGTGCAGAAGCGAACGAAGCCGCACTTAAATTAGCGCGCCGTTATGCTCTAGACAACCATGGTGCAGACAAAGATCAAATCATCGCCTTTGATAAAGCATTCCACGGCCGGACATTCTTTACTGTTACGGTTGGTGGTCAAGCAGCATATTCAGATGGTTTCGGCCCTAAGCCTCAAAGTATTACCCATGTACCTTTTAATGATATCGCTGCACTTGAAGCGGTTATTTCAGACAAAACCTGTGCCATCATGCTTGAACCTCTTCAAGGTGAAGGCGGTATTATCAATGGTGACCCTGAGTTCTTAAAAGCAGTACGTCGCTTAGCCGATAAGCATGACGCATTGGTTATTTTTGATGAAGTACAAACAGGCGTAGGCCGTACTGGTGAGTTATTTGCTTACATGGGTACTGACATCGTGCCTGATATTTTAACTAGCGCTAAAGCGTTAGGCGGTGGCTTCCCGATTGCTGCAATGCTAACCACTGCAAAAATTGCTGCTCACTTAAAAATTGGTACTCATGGTTCTACTTATGGTGGTAACCCACTTGCTTGTGCCGTTGGTAATGCGGTAATGGACGTGGTTAATACCAAAGAAGTACTTGATGGCGTTAAACATCGTGAACAGCTATTCCGTGATGGTTTAGCGGCAATTAATGCTAAATACAACGTATTTAGTGAAATCCGTGGCAAGGGATTATTACTTGGTGCGGTATTAAATGAGCAATATGAAGGCCGTAGTCGTGACTTTTTAGTGGCATCTGTTGCTGAAGGTCTAATGAGCTTGATGGCGGGTGCAAACGTAGTGCGTTTTGCTCCTTCATTGGTTATCCCTGAAGCTGATATCGCTGAAGGTCTATTGCGTTTTGATCGCGCGGTAGCAAAAGTGGTTGCAGGTTAATGAACAAAAAGTGTGAGCCTAGCTTGCACTTTTTTGTTTGGGTACGCCAACAAAGTAAAATTGCGCCGAAAAGTATTTCAGCGCAATTTATTTGTGGCGCAATGAGGAGATTAAGATGTTAATCATACGTCCTATCCGTGCAAGTGATTACGATGCACTTTATGGTATTGCAGTCGAGTCAGGCCACGGTTTTACATCTTTACCAGTTAACGAAGAGTTACTGCGTTCAAAGATTGCTAGGGCAGAAGCATCTTTTACCAAGCATGTTGATAAACCTTTTGACGAAGGTTATTTAATGGTGCTTGAAGACATGAAAACCGGTGAAGTTGTCGGCACTTGTGGTATTGAAGCTGCTGTCGGCATGGAAGATGCTTTTTATCATTACCGTTTAGGTACTGAGGTGTATCACTCTCAACAAATCTCAGTTCGTAATGAAGTTGAAACCCTGACTCTATGCCATGACTATACGGGAGCGGCTGAGCTGTGCACCTTGTTTTTAAAAGACGGTTATCGCAAAGGTAATAACGGGCGCATGTTGTCGCGTTCGCGTTTTTTATTTTTAGCGCAGCATCAACATCGTTTTGGTGAAACTGTTATCGCAGAAATGCGAGGGGTCAGTGACGATCATGGTGAATCACCATTTTACGAATGGCTGCAGCATCATTTTTTAGGTATCGACTTTGTTGAGGCTGATTATTTATCAGGCTTAGGTAAAAAAGCGTTTATGGCTGAAATGATGCCACGTAACCCTGTTTACGTTTGTATGCTGCCTAAAAAAGCCCAAAAAGTGATTGGTGAAGTGCATAAAAACACTAAGCCAGCACTGCGGTTACTGCAAGCGGAAGGATTTAAATTCCGAAATTATGTCGATATTTTTGATGGTGGTCCAACGGTTGAATGTTCAATCGGAGATATTCGCTCGGTAAAAAAGAGCCGTTTACTTAATGTGAGCATTGGTAAAATGCCACATGCCGATCACCATTTTATTATTTCCAACACCTTGCTAGCTGATTATCGCGCATCGGCGGCAAAACTGTTGGTCTCTGATGAACACGATAATGTGGTGCTTAGTGCTGAAATTGCTGCCGGTCTTATGGTCAGCGAAGGCGAGCAAATTCGTGTTTTAGCAATGTAGGAGCAAGAAATGACACAATATATTCAAGGTCAGTGGTTAGCTGGCGAAGGTCATGAAATTAACTCAAAAAACCCAGCCAACGGTGACGTCATTTGGCAAGGTAACACTGCAACCGCTACTCAAGTGAACGCGGCAGTAGATGCCGCTCGTGCGGCGCAATTTGATTGGTTTATGCTGGGTTATGACGCCCGTTTAGCCATTGTTGAAGCTTATCGCGCACAACTAGAAAATAATAAAGCCGAGATAGCTGAAACCATCGCTCAAGAAACCGGTAAGCCACAATGGGAAACCGCCACTGAAGTTGGTGCCATGATTGGCAAAATAGCTTTGTCAGCAAAAGCTCACGACAAACGTACTGGTACTGAAACCAATGACCTGCCAGCAGGTCGTGCGGTATTACGTCACAAGCCTCATGGTGTTGTGGCTGTATTTGGTCCATATAACTTCCCCGGGACATTTACCTAACGGTCATATAGTGCCTGCATTATTAGCCGGTAACACAGTGGTGTTTAAGCCTTCAGAGCTAACGCCTAAAGTGGCTGAGTTAATGCTAAAGTGCTGGGACAAAGCCGGCTTGCCACAAGGTGTGATTAACCTAGTGCAAGGCGAAGTTGACACAGGTAAAGCGTTAGCATCACACCCGCAAATTGATGGACTATTCTTTACCGGTAGTTCTCGCACTGGGCATATTTTACATGAACAATATGCCGGCCTTCCGGGTAAAATTTTAGCCCTTGAAATGGGTGGTAATAACCCGCTTATCGTTAAAGGCGTTACTGATACTAAAGCGGCAGTCCATGACATTATTCAGTCTGCATATATTTCCTCTGGTCAGCGTTGTACTTGTGCCCGTCGTTTATACATTGAAGAGGGCGAGCAAGGCGATGCGTTAATTGCCGAACTAGTCAAGGCTGTTAAGCAAATCAAAGTCGGTGCTTGGAACGCTCAACCACAACCTTTTATGGGCTCAATGATTTCTGAAACTGCAGCGCTTGGTATGGTTGCTGCGCAAGCAACACTCAAGTCATTAGGTGGCGTTCCGTTAGTTGAGTTAGTGCAAGTTGAAGCTGGAACGGGTTTAGTGACTCCAGGTTTAATTGACGTTACTCAAGTGGCAGCGTTACCAGATGAAGAATATTTTGGTCCATTATTACAGTTAGTTCGTTACCGTGATTTTGACCAAGCCATCCATTTAGCGAATGCGACTCGTTATGGTTTATCTGCCGGTTTACTCGCTGACAGCCGTGAAGATTACGATTACTTCCTCGCGCGCATTCGTGCTGGTATTGTTAATTGGAATAAGCAAATCACGGGTGCATCAGGTGCGGCACCATTTGGTGGCGTTGGCGCATCGGGTAACCATCGTGCAAGTGCATTTTATGCTGCTGATTATTGCGCTTACCCTGTCGCTTCAATGGAAGCTGATTCAGTAAGCTTACCTGCAACTTTAAGCCCTGGTTTATCAATTTAACTGATAAATTCATCGCATGATCCGTGCTGGTGACGTGTTCGCCAGCCTTATTTTAGAAGGATTTAACCATGCATACTGACGTTAATGCTTTATTTGCTGCCCTATGGCAAGACTACATTAAGATGACGCCTTCAGCGGCGAAAATTCATCAACTATTAGGTCATGGTGCTCCTATCATCAATGACCATATCGCGTTGCGTACGTTTAATATCGCCAAAGTGAATTTAAGCGTATTGGCTGAGCATTTCACCTCTATCGGTTATGTCGACTGTGGCGATTATCAGTTTGTACAGAAAAAACTGATAGCTAAGCATTTTGAACATCCTGATCCAACACAGCCAAAGGTGTTTATCTCTGAGCTGTTAGTCGAGGAGTTTAGCCCTGAACTGCAAAAAACTATCCACGGTTTAATCGACCAAGTGGATGTCACAGCAACGACTGCCGATAATTTCATTTATTCAGGTCGTCATTGGGATCTAGATAAAGCCACTTACAAAGCCTTACTTGCTGAAAGTGAATATGCCGCTTGGGTCGCTGCGTTAGGTTACCGCGCTAATCACTTCACAGTATCAATTAATGACCTACCAGAGTTTGAGCGTATTGAAGATGTAAACCAAGCCTTAAAACAGGCCGGTTTTGTATTAAATAGTTCAGGTGGTGAGATTAAAGGTTCGCCAGAAGTACTGCTAGAACAGTCTTCTACCATGGCCGATAAAGTCGTGGTTAACTTCACTGATGGCGATGTAGAAATTCCAAGTTGTTTCTATGAATTCGCCCGTCGTTACCCAATGGATAATGGTCAGCTTTATACTGGTTTTGTTGCAGCATCTGCAGACAAGATTTTTGAAAGTACCAATTCAATGATGTAATGTTGTGTACAACTAAAAAAGACCTAATTGAGTTATCAATTAGGTCTTTTTGTTGGCCTTAGCAAAGGCTTGGTTCAGTAAAAGGACAGCATGGAAGCTTAAGGATTGATCAAAATGCTGACATTAAGCCCTTGTAATGTCTCACTACGATTAAATTTTAATATAAAACCATATTGCTCACAGATCTCTTTCACAATCGACAAGCCCAGTCCGTGACCCGTAGTTGCTTCATCGAGGCGGGTTCCACGAGCGGTTAACAATGCAATTTGCTCTTGCATGACACCACAGCCATCGTCTTCTATTTGGATTAATATCTCTCCTGATGGCAAATCAACTATGCTGATGTTCACCTGTGAATTTGCCCATTTAAAGGCGTTATCGAGCAGGTTGCCAAACAACTCCATGCCATCTTCACGATGAATGGGGATGCGACTAATATGTTGTGCGTTAACCACTCGGCATTCAATGACGCGCTGATGATGCACCTTATGTAAGGTTTGAATTAAGCTATCGAAATCTTTTGGAACAGCCAGCTGTGCAGCGGGTAGCATGTCACCCGTTATTCGCGCCGCAGCCAGTTTACGCTCAATCATTTTATGCACTAAATCTAATTGCTGCTGCATTGCTATTGCGGCGTCAGGGTGGGTGAGCCCGAGGGCTTCAACTTGTTGCTGCATCACTGCTAATGGTGTTTTTAAGCCATGGCTTAAATTGCCCAGGTTATTTCGACTGCGTTCAATTTGTTTGGCGGTGTAGTCTAATAGCTCATTATAGGTTTCTGCTAGCGGACGGATCTCCGCCGGTATTTGCGACATGGTTAACGAAGCTATTTCACCTTCGCGCAATTTAGCCAGTGCGCCTTGGATTTGATTCACTGGTTTAAACGATTGGCGTAAAATAATGAATATACCGGCGATCATCGCCAATAACATGCCAATATTGATTGCCAGTTTAGCGCCAAAGACTTCACTGAAAACGCGGCGACCAATACTAAGATCTTGGGCTACTGTCAGTGTGGCCGTGTTGGGACTGTTAGGCGCACCAATACCAATAGAGAGCAGCTGCATATCATTATTTTTTGGTCCCTTAGCTTGCCATACGCGTTTTTGCTGCGCTTGTAAGGGTTCGATCTGCAGCTCTGCATCCCATAAGGATCGAGAGCGAATAGTACGGTCAGGTAAATTTAATTGGAAATAGCGGCCTGAATAAGCCGGGCGATAAAAACTGGATAATTGGCTTTGGTCGATAACCAGTTCGCCATCATCGAGCCGAGTGGCAATGATAATATGTTCTAAATCTTCTTCTAAACGGTTAATGATGGAGTCATGAAACGCATCTCGCAGCATAGATTCAAACAAAAATAAGCCGATGAGAGTGGCAATGATGATCAATCCACTCAGCCATAAGCTTAGTTTAAAGCGAATTGACATCATTCAATGATGCCATGAAAGATATAACCTTGACCGCGACGGGTTTCGATAGCCGTTTTACCCAGCTTTTTACGTAAATGAGTCACGTATACTTCAACGACGTTACTTTCTTTCTCATCATCAAACTGGTAAAGCTTGTCTGTAAGCTGCTGTTTGGATAGTAGTTTTCTTGGCGACATCAAGAAAATTTTCAGTAACCTAAATTCCATTGATGTCAGCTCATACTCTTGTCCGCCCACCGTTACTTTCTGCTCATTTTCGTCGAGGTTAACCCCAGCGTAGCAGAGTTGTTTTGATGATGAATTCACCCGTCCATGAGCTCGATGGATAAGTGCCTGAATTCTTGCGAGTAGCTCTTGAGTGTGAAAAGGTTTACCTAAGTAATCATCAGCTCCAGCATTAAAACCTTCCACTTTTTCGTGCCACTGACTGCGGGCCGTTAGCATAATGACTGGGGTACTGATGCCACGTTCACGCCATTGAGTCACCAATGACAAGCCATTGCCATCGGGTAAGCCAATATCGAGAATGACACAGTCATAATCTGTTTCTTTCATCAAATAATCGGCTTCAATGGCCTTATCTGTGACGTCCGTAATATAACCTGCTTGCTTGAGTTGTTTTTCAAGTTCAGCAACCAGTAATGGGTTATCTTCAACGAGTAACAGTTTCATGTTTAGTACATTCGCTCGGTAATTGAGTCAATGGATCTTGCATGCCATTGGCTGCATCTAATTGCAGATTAACAACATGCCCTTGTTTTAGCCTAAATTGCAGGTCATAGCGCCACTTATCCTGATATTGGTATAGTTGCGCATCGATTAAGTGGCCATCACAATACTGTGATATCCAAGCTAAGTAATCATCTAATGACCTTATATTACCAGAAGATACTAATTTTTGGACGTTATCATGATCCAGAGCGAGTTCTTTTGTGGGAATATCTTGCTGGTTAATCGTGATGGCCATTAAGCTGCTTATTGCTATGGAGAACAAGCTATTCATGGTCGCTCCAAAATAAAAAAAGTGGCGTTCAGAGTATGAACACCACTTTAAGTATATTGGCTTAAATCAAGCTGAAGCTTATATGATTAAGGCTTAAACATTGCGTTTTAGCCCTATAAAACCTTAGTTGTTTAGCGTGTGCCGTAAACGACGATAGTTTTACCGTGTGCTTGAATCAAACTTTGTTCTTCAAGCATTTTTAAAATACGGCCTACCGTTTCACGTGAACAACCTACAATTTGACCAATCTCTTGACGGGTAATTTTAATTTGCATGCCATCAGGATGTGTCATTGCATCAGGCTGCTTAGCAAGATGTAATAGTGTCTGTGCAATACGGCCGGCGACGTCAAGGAATGCTAAGTCGCCCACTTTTTGGCTAGTACTTTGTAAACGATAGGCCATTTGCGCCGAAAGTTTCATGAGGATTTCAGGATTAACCTGGATAAGTTGCTTAAATTTCTTATAAGAAATTTCCGCAATTTCACATGCTTGCTTAGCACGAACCCATGCTGTACGTTCAGATTGCTCTTCAAACAATCCAAGTTCACCGATAAAGTCGCCTTGATTAAGATAAGACAGGATCATTTCTTTACCTTCTTCATCTTTGATCAATACTGCGACAGAACCTTTGACTATGTAATATAAAGTATCAGATTCTTCACCAGCATGGATTAAGGTGCTCTTTGCTGGATACTTATGAATGTGACAATGTGAAAGAAACCATTCTAATGTTGGGTCAGGTTTTGGCTTACCAATCAGAGCCATACGATATTCCTCGATTGATTAAAAATGAAAGTAAGTAATGTCTAATTAAGCATTCTACGCTATTGGTGCGGCGAAAACTTTGATAGAGATCGTATTTAGAAGTGTGTGTAGTGTATATTAACTTGTTAAATTTTAGATTAAATTTATTTTGTTTGTGATGGCGGTCGACTTTTTTGGCCAATTTGTCTTAATCATCACGACTATTGAATTATTGCAAAATACATGTGTCTATTGTATTGGATCCATGAGTTAGCTAGTGTTATCTAATCAGCATCATAAATAGTTGTCGAGGTATGCGTGAAAAAACTGAGTCAAATCGGGGTTATTGTCAGTGTTATGTTATTGAGTGGGCTAAGTTTGCCCGTGAACGCATTTGTTATCCCGCCTTCTATTCAGTCTCAGGCCGCTACTAAATTAGTCAATATTCAAATTAAAGCTAAGCAGGGCAATGCAGATGCGCAATTTTTATTGGGTTTAATGTATCTCTCGGGGCGATTTGTTATTCAAGACACAGAGCAAGGTTTGTACTGGATTAACCTTGCGGCACAGCAGCAACACATCAAGGCGCAGCAAACCTTAGCTGATTTAGCTTTTGAGGGGCATAAATTATTTCCGCGTGATTTAGCGCTTGCAGAAAAATGGTACCTAAAAATGATTGAGCAAGGTGATAAGTGGGCTCATTTTCGTTTAGGGTTTATTTATTCTGCTGGTGGTGATGGCGTGGCACGAAATTGTGGCAAAGCCATGGAGCAGTTTTTGGCAGCAGGTGATGCGGTTTCAATGGGGAATGTTGCGTGGATATTAGCCACGTGTCCAGAAGCAGAATATCGAGATGGTTCACGTGCGGTATCAATGTCGCTAAAGTTACTTGAGAATAATAAAAACGATCCCACAGTATTAGATAACCTTGCGGCCGGCTATGCAGAACTGGGCGATTTTACTGCAGCGATAGATACGCAGAAAAAAGCGATTGATGCACTAAAAGATAACCCTGAGATTGTGCGCAGCGATGAGTTTATTTTACGTTTGGAGCAGTATAAAAATAAGCAGGCTTATCGAGAAGTTATCCCACTGATGTAACGCACCAGCCAAACCCAGTGGTTATCTTGTTGTCGCGGGATAGGTAAGGGCTTATCTCGCGCTTGATTATCGGCTTTATTGGGTTTCGTTGATGTGCTTAATGCACTAACAGATCAAAAAGGGGGAATTAGCTCTTCAAGCACATCAACTGCCGTTCTTTCGCTTGAAATCACGATGCGCCTATCTTAGTGGTTCTGACTTAAATCAAACTTAATCGAGTTTGATATCATTAAGATTTTGCAGCTCTAAGCGTTTATCCATTAAGTCTTTCACTAATGGCGTCAAAATTAATTCCATTGCCAATGACATTTTTCCACCGGGAACAACCAGTGTGTTGACGCGTGACATAAATGAGCCTTGGATCATGTTGAGATAATAAGGAAAATCAACATTATTAATACCGCGAAAGCGGATGACTAAAAAGCTTTCATCTAGGCTGGGTATGTCTTTTGCGCTAAAGGGGTTTGAGGTGTCCACGGTCGGCACGCGTTGAAAATTAATATGAGTCCGTGAAAATTGTGGCGTCATGTGCTTAATATAATCATCCATACTGCGCACAATCGATCCCATGACTTTTTCACGGCTATGGCCTCTATCGTTTGTATCGCGAATGATCTTCTGGATCCACTCTAAATTAACAATCGGTACCATGCCAATCAGCAGATCGACATGTTTAGCCACATCAGCATCTTCAGTTACTACACCACCGTGAAGACCTTCGTAATAGAGCATATCGGTATTGGCAGGTAAATCACGCCATTGAGTAAATGTGCCCGGCATTTGATTAAATGGCACGGCTTCGTCAAACGTATGCAAGTAACTGCGAGTTTGACCATTACCTGTGTTGCCGTAGCTGGTAAAACACTCTTCGAGTTTTTTGAAATTATTCGCTTCGGGCCCAAAATAACTCAGATTACGATTTTCAGCCTGTGATTTTCTAATTAACACTTCCATTTCAGCGCGAGTGAAATTGTGAAAACTATCACCTTCAACAAATGCGGCATTAATACCCAGCTGTCTAAAAATATGAATGAAGGCAGTTGTAGTTGTGGTTGTGCCAGCACCGGAAGAGCCGGTTACAGCAATAATAGGATGTTTTGCTGACATGTTATTTGCCTAGGTAATGTGTGGACGCAAAAAAACCAGTCACTAGTTATACGGTAATCTTTACCCGTGGGTCAATTATTCAAGGGTAACAATGTGATCATTTTGTCGCAAAATCAGTGTTTTTGTATTGTATCTAGTCGAAAGACGGACGTGAAATGTGTTCCCGTTGCCGAATGGCAATAGACTCATCATCTTCACTGAATTCAACCACTAACTCGCCTTTTTTGAGCGCAAGCTTACATTGCTCTATTGCTCTGGTTAATTGTTGCTCGTTGGCGTCACTAAAACTGCCATCTTCAAGTTGTGATAATAGATACTCTTTTATCATACGTTGAAGTACTTCTTGAGGTAATGAGAGTAACGCTTCATAAGGCACAAGCATGGTGTATTCCTATTAATGACTTAGTGAAGAAGATGATCCGTCTGGCTCGGTTAGCGTATGTTCTTCAGAGAAAATAAACGCGATGATACGTTGCTCAAGATAAAAATGTGGCTTCCAAGGCCAGCCGCCGGCAATAAATCCCACATGACCACCAAACTCATGTAACTCGTATTCAACCATTGGCGATAATTGATCTTGGGTCGGGATCACTTCAGCGGTCATAAAAGGGTCGTCTTGAGCGTGGATAACCAGTGTGGGCTTAGTTATATACTGTAAATAACCTAGGCCGCTAGCTTGCTGATAGTAGTCATTAACGTCAGTAAAACCGTGTAATGGTGCTGTCACTTTATCGTCAAATAAATAAAAGGTGTTGAGCATTTTGAGCTGCTCTTTTGTGATCGGCATTTGTTCGGTTAAATCTGTAGTATTAATTTTATCGAGCATTTTTTGCTGTAAACGTTTAATCAAAAAACGTTGATAGAGAGTTGAAAAGCCACTCTCCAAGCGTTTGGCACAAGCTCCTAACGTTAACGGTGCTGATACCACTACAGCACGTTCGAGTAAGCTATGTTGCTGAGTACTACCTTGATATTTTGCCAATACATTACCGCCCAAGCTGTAACCTACAGCATAAAGCGGTGAGTCCGGATAATAGTGTTTGAGTTGCCCTAGGGTATAGGCTAAGTCGTTAACATCGCCGCTATGATAACTGCGAGCTAAGCGATTAGGCTCACCTGAACAGCCGCGATGATGATGGACAACAGCTGCCAGCTTGGCTTTTTTGGCTTCAATCAGCATTCTGCGTACATAGTGAGATTCTGTGTTACCTTCAAGACCATGAATAATTACTAAGATAGGCTGGCCATTCTGGGCCTGTCCTAACCAATCTAAGTCGACAAAATCGCCGTCAGGTAGCTCTTGCCTTTGCCGAAATGTTATTGGTTTGGCCACTTTAAATAGGAATGGTAGAATCGTTTGCACATGCGGGCTAGCAGCCCACCAGGGCGGAGTGAACAAGGTTTTCATAGACGGAATATTTCTGTAATTGTTTGTGAAAATTTAAACGTATGTTTAAATGTTACTCATGCCACTCTACCACATAAAAAATATAGACAACAATAAACTCAAGGGGAAGTAAATGAAGCGGCGTACCTTTCTCACTGGTGCTTTTGCTGGAACGGCTGCATTAGCATTAGGCGTTAATTTATATTTGCCAAACATCACAACTTCTTCGGAGGATATTCATCACCGCGTATTATTTGGTGTGTTGATCCCGGTATTCCTAGATGGCGCATTGCCTGAGGTTCCTAGTCAGAGAGAGCTTGCTATTAATCGCACTCTGGATGCTATCTCACAATCAATTACCCACCTGCCTGTTGAACAGCAGCAAGAGTTGATGGAGTTATTAAATTTACTCGAAGGTCGTTTAGGATTGTTGCTACTCAGTGGCAGTATGACGCCGCTGTTAATGCGAGAACCTCAGCAATTGATCGACATGCTAGAGTTTTGGCGTCATAACTATTTAGACATGTTAACCACCGCTTATGGCGGATTACGTGAATTGATTATGGCAAGCTATTACGCCTGTCCAGAGCATTGGGGAAATTTACGTTATGTAAAACCCACTTTCTTGGTGCCTAACGCGCATTAATCCTACTTATAGGGAGTATTACCTTGGCCATTATTGATCCTATTATTACTGGTTTAAGCGCGGGTTGGCATCATATCGATGCGAGCACCTTAGAGATCGATCGTCACTTTGACGCGGATGTGGTTATTGTGGGTACCGGTGCGGGTGGCGGTACTGCAGCAGAAATACTCACAGAAGCTGGCTTAAAAGTGATTATGATTGAAGGAGGTGCGCTCAAATCATCGACAGACTTTGATATGGAAGAGCGCCACGCTTATCCTAATCTATACCAGCAGGCTGCTGCGATGAAAACGGCAGATAAAGGCATAGGTATATTCCAAGGTCGTGCAGTAGGTGGTTCAACCACAGTCAATTGGACTACAGCGATTAGAACGCCGGAACAAACATTGGCTTTTTGGGAACAAGAAAAGTCGGTCAAAGGGTTATCTTCGCAAGTGTTACTGCCGTGGTTTGAGTTAATGGAAAAACGCCTCAATATTGAACAATGGCAATATGAACCTAACCGTAATAACGGTGCATTACGCGAAGGTTGCGAAAAATTAGGTTGGGATTACACCGTCATCAAACGTAATGTTAAAGGCTGTTGGAATACTGGTTATTGCGGTATGGGTTGTCCTGTTAATGCTAAGCAATCAATGTTGGTTACCACCATACCCGCAGCGCTTGATAAAGGCGCTACGCTAATTTCACGCGCCAGAGTGATTAAGCTTGAGCATAAAGGTGATAAAGTTGTCGGCTTAACCGCGCAGGCTTTAACGCAAGGCTTAAAGCCCACGTCGGTGAACATCACTTTCAGTGCCAGGCATTATATTTTAAGTGCCGGTGCGATTCATACCCCGACTATTTTAATGCGTTCTAATACCCCCGATCCGCACAAACAATTAGGCAAAACCTTCTTACACCCTTCATTGTTGTCAGGCGGGATATTTGATGAGCAAATTAATGGCCACAGTGGAGCGCCACAATCTATCTATTCCGATGAATTTGTCTGGCATGATGGCGCTGCTGGAGAGCTAGGTTATAAACTTGAAGTTGCCCCTGTTCATCCGGTATTAATCGCGTCAAAAACTATTGGTTATGGCGTTAGTCATGCCCAGTTAATGGCTAACTTTAACCAAATGCAGGTGACTATTGCGCTTATACGTGATGGTTTCAATCAGCAATGTCCTGGTGGTCAGGTTCGGTTAACTGATAACAGCTTTGCATTAGATTATCCTTTAGGCCAAGGTTTCTGGGATGGTGCTCGTCGAGCATTTTTGTCGATGGCTGAATTACAATTTGCTGCAGGTGCTAAAAAAGTATTACCAATGCACGATGGCTTGTCATTTTTAAACTCATGGAGTGAAGCAAAGCAGGCTATCAATGATGTCGATTTAGGCTTACTAAAAACCATCGTTGCGTCGGCTCATGTTATGGGCGGCTGTGCTATGGGTGAAGATAAAACGCTGTCAATGGTTGATACATTTGGTAATTCACATTACCTGGAAAACTTATCTGTGATGGATGGTTCGGTATTTCCAACCAGTTTGGGGGGCTAATCCTCAATTGTCTATTTATGGCCTTGTCGCCCGAAATGCGACAGCATTAGCCCAAAAGCTGACTCAAACGAGTTAACTGAACTGGCTCCTATACCGCTGATAGGAGTCTTTTACATTGATTGCTTGCGGTTGCATAAGAGTCAGCTTGAACATTTGACTTGATAAAGTTTATCAATCGATGTCATATCGAGTGCTTAAAAGATGCCAATAAAAAATCCGAATGTATTTAATACATTCGGATTTTTTCGTTTGTTCAGCTGATTATTTGATACTAATCAATCGGCATGACGTGGTGGAGCACTTTTAGTGAGGCTTAAGCTGAAGCGAGTTCGCCTTTGCATTAACTCGCCTTTACTCGGGGTAGTAAACACCTCTCAAACAGCCTTTCGCCTTGCCCACTGCGTTGAATTAACTAGCAATAGACCCGCTACTGACGCAGTTATTAATATGTCAGGAATTCGCCTTGTGAGTGAAAACGACAAGTTTGATAGTGATTGCCCCTCAAGTTAATGATCAATATCATCATATTCTCATCTATTATCTCAAGAACAGATTAACTGCATTTTCTGTTCAGCATCCCAAGATCAGTATTTTAAAATCAGTATTTTAAAACCGGTATGTTTAAATCAAGGCGTCAAAATCAGTGCATTGGCCTGATAGCTTAATCTGGCCATTTGACCTTGATCTTGCAGTTCTAACTCATTGAGTTCGAAGGGCGGCTGTAATCCCGAGGCTTGGATAAGCTTAGGATCTAACATCAGCTTTAACGTCGACGACTCTGGAGTTAGCCAATTGGCCGCTTGGGTGCGCAGAATCGCCACCTTTTGACCTTCGGCATTGGTGCCGGTTAACGTGCCACTTAAACCAAAACGTCCCGCTTCAGCGACCGTTAACTCAAAGTCGATTTGCTTGGGCAGGCCTGTATCCCAGACAGTGAGCACTTCGGGCTTAATGCTTGCTGAATTAACATACGACTTAAAGACAGATTTGACCGTCCGCTGCACAGGGCGGCCATCGACTTGGGTTTGCACTGTAAATTCAATTTCACTGAAACCCGCATTGCTGCTCGAAAGTGCCACGCCCGCAGGGATCACCGCTTGCCATGTCTCATCTTGTTTTACCATCGCCAACGGTTGCATATCGCCATCGGCTTGCTTGAGTGTTGCCTGCGGCACGAAGGTGTTATCACTTTGACTGAGTACGAGTTCAAGGCCAATGGTTTGCGTATCAGCCGCGATGGCGGTGGGGGCTTTGACGCTCAGTTGATAGGGCGAGCCTTTTTCCTTCACATTGACTAAGTAACTAGCACTTGGCGTGAGAGGTTGGCTCACCTGCAAGCGATATCGCCCCGGTGTTGCTTTAGCGGACATTTGCAGTGCGCTGGAATCATCGGTTAACCCTGCGCTAGCAAGAGCGTCGGCGTTGGCCATCGATTTTACCAGTGAATCACGACTATTTACCGCACTGCTGTTAGCTGCTTTACCTTGAGGTGACTCTTCCTTAGGGGCTACGCGCTGAATTTGTACGCGCTCGGGGACAATACCCTCGGCGTGCATCAAGGCGCCAGAGCTGATATCTCCCCTCGGCGCAATTCGCACTAAGCTCGACGCTTGGCTCATAGTGAGGATGACCCCAGCATTAAGGTCGGCGCCCGTGACATTGAGCCAATATTCGTTACTTTGGCTGGTTTGTTCAAGCTTAGGTATGCTCGCGTGATATTCACCGTACAGCGGGGAGATAAAGCTAATGTAATCGGTACTGGTGTTGATGGGCTCGAGTGTAGGGCTGACAATATTGCTATCGACTAAATCGGTATCGCTCGGCGCAGCTAAGGTTAATCCTTTCTTATAGATCGCATTGGAATTTGTTAAATCGACTGGTGTAGCGTCATCTTGGCAGGCCGTGAACAGTCCGCTTAGCACCAAGATAATGGCAAGTTTGCTGAATGTGTGCATCTTAGAGCTCCTATATGTGGTTGCGGATCAGCGTGTCTAAATTAAAACACGCACGGCGGCTTTGCTGGTGGCTCAAAGGCTCTTGGCCACGGGTTTTTTGTTTATCACTAAACCAGACTGTACCTGCCGCTTTTTGTGAGCTGCAATTTAAGAAGCCATCGGAGCAGCTATCTAACCAGTTTTGAGTGGTTTCAAGCGCCACTTGATATTGATAACCCGCGCAGTAGCTGTCGCTGTCCCAAATGGCGGAATCAACATCTGAGCCGACTACGACTTCGAAGGATTTCCCTAGCGACGGGCGACCAGTAGTGCCGTAAAGCATAGTGCTGTTGTAGTTTGCCATCCAACCTACTTGCTGTTGTTTCACCGCATCGCTGCCATATCCTAAGATCCAGCCTAAGCTGGTTTCAAATACATTACCTTGGTTAACGGCATCGGCGAGCGGCGTGCCAGCACTGGAAGGGGCGAGGGCGATAACTTTTGAGGTCGCGTTGATTACCGCTGGATAACGGCTGTCCCACGTTGGGTTAGATAAAATCCATCGCACTATGTTGCCACCATTGGAGTGGGTCAGCAGAATTAAGTCGTCGATATTTTTGGCTTGAATAAAGCGATTGAGTTGGGTCGCTAGACAACCTGCGGCGCCTTCTTGCCACATATATTGATCAAAGTCGCAGTTGATCACTGTGTAATTGTTTGGCACTGGGATACCTTGACGTACCGAATTAACAAATTCAGGCGTCCAGTAATCGGCTAAGGCGTTGGTCTGATTGCCTGTTCCGTGGATAAAAGCGATTCCGGTTGCAGCTAAAGTCTCTTGGCTGACAGCTAACAGGCCAAGGAGCATGAGGGCTTTTTTGGTCTTCATGACAATATCTCTTGTTGTTGGTCTTGTTGATAGTGGCCGCGCAGTCCGTTGCGACAGTTTAAGGCAAATCGGTTAATGCTAAGGATTTGCCGTAAGTTAGCGTTAAATCGGCTAGCATGGCTCGGTTTATAGGCGCGTTAAGCGCTGGTTACTCATTTTGGGTAGAGCATGACTTAAGGCCTGAATCTAAAGGTATAGATTAAATGTGCTAGCTTACGTCGGCACTAAATAGGACTGATGCAAATAGGCAATTATTTACAGGACTTAATTCAAGCTTATTAACCTAGACGCAACATTTTGTTCTGGCAAGTAAAAAAATTACTATAAAATTGAATAACATGGCCGTATGTTTACGTATTCGTTTTATTGTTAGAGTGATGGCCTGTAAATTTTTGATAAGCAAAGCCTAATAAACAGTACAGTGTTTTGTGGTGTTTGAAATATTTGTTTGTTTAAGTAAAAGAATTTTCTGTTACACCGGCTTAGCCGTTTGATTAAAAGGGGTATCATTCTGTATATAAAGGTTTTTTGTATTTTTTGCGTGACATCTGCTTGGTTTTTTCTAATAACTCATAATACTCGTCGATAGGATAGTAGGCTCAGAGCCTTTGCCTTGCTGAATTGATGGATTTTTACTGTTATCGACGCTATTAGCTAAAAATTTTGAGTGGGTTTGCCTTTCGGTTGGCTTAATGATGTCGGTAATGTAGTGTTATTTTCAAGCTAACCACATTCACTTCGACAAGATTACGATGGAAATTAATCTAGGGTTTAACGTCGCTTAAAAATCAGCTTCAGCTTATTTTATTCCACAATGAAAGTGTTAACGTTTTCAAGGGGGGCGTTTCCCTTGAATGCTTATTGGTCGTTGATGTTATTTTTCAACGGCCTTAAGCTCTGAGTCGAGTTTATACATTTTAACGTTAAGAACCCTAACTTGTGTTTGCTGCAAAGCTTGTTCGTTTCGATGAAGAGTCGAGCCTTCTCAAGGCTTATCTTAGTCCCTATTTGACTCAATGAAAATGTGTTATCGTCTAGCCAATTTAATGCTCAAGGGATTGTTATTAAGTATGTTATTTGAAATGGTTTTTCTCTTCTTCGCAGGTGTTTTTGGCGGTGTTCTTAATTCAATTGCAGGCGGAGGAAGCTTTATTACCTTTCCTGCGCTTATGTTTGTTGGTATACCTCCCATTATAGCCAATGCAACAAATACTTTTGCATCATGTGCTGGTTATATGAGTGGTACTTATGCCTTTCGAAAAGAGATTTCTGCTCATAAAGATGAACTGCTCCTAATCGTAACAATCAGCTTAATGGGCGGGATTACTGGTGCATGGTTATTGCTAAAAATACCTGAAGCAGTGTTTCGAGAGGCCATTCCCTGGTTACTTCTATTTGCTACCGTACTGTTTATTTTTGGTGGGGCAATTAATTTTTGGTTAAAAAAAATGGCATCCCATCACCGGCATGCATCATCCATAGGCGGAGTTTTATTAGCCATAATACTCTTAGGAGTATCGATCTATGGCGGTTTCTTCAACGCTGGACTAGGCATCATTTCACTGAGCTATTTAGCATTAGCTGGTCACACTAATATCAATGCTATGAATGGGTTAAAGCTATTAATCTCATCTACAATCTCACTCATCGCTATCGTACTGTTCATTTTTAATGATGTCATAGCCTGGTACGAAGGCTCTATTGTGTTATGTGGCACTATCGTCGGTGGCTATGTTGCGGCAAATGTGTCACGCAAACTCCCGCAAAAGCATGTCAGACAGTTTGTTATTGTGGCGAGTATTGCCACTACAGCCTATTTCTTTTTTGATATTTATGCCGGTTTAGACAGTGTTTAAGTATCCAGAATATAACCATTTTGCTAAACGGCTGCTGCGTGGTCTGGTTGAATAAATAGAGGAACCTTTCTGAGTTGGCGAAGAGCTGATCATCCAATTGATGCCCAAAGGGCCTTTCGATGCCAAAAAGTTCGCCGAGTGAAAGAGCGAAATCAAGCCAATACAAAGTAAGACGTTGGCATGTAAGCCATTGGAGGAGGTTACTTTTAAGCCAAAATATGCGCTATGATCTATTTGACACTTAGTGGTATAGCTTGGGAGTCTGGAGAAGGAATTAAGTTACATCTATTACCAGTGAGTAAGCACCTACGAGGTTAACTCAGCCATAACGCTTTTATCTAAGCCAAATAAACTAAGATAGTGTTGTGTGTTTGTCGGTTCAGGGTTATCACAATCATCAGCATCGATGATTTTACCATCCAGTAAATTCAATTTATGCAATAACATGTATTGAGATTTACGTTCCATAATTAACTCTACTTCGAGCATTTTCTGATATTCGCCGCTGTTTAAATGGGCTTTGGCGATCCGGCGTAAGCCTCGGTAAGGCTGAAGTACACTTGCTTCCCATTGTTCTATGACTTTAGTTAATGTTTCCCAATGTTGCTGCGTTAACATATAACACTGTTCATCGAGGTATTGCGCCAATAATAAAATGTTAATATTGACGTGATAACTGTCTTGTAGATTTATGTAAAATATAGGGTTAATAGAATAACTTTGCTCGCAATTATGCCAAATAGTGTGACTAAAATTTTGGCGATTTAAAGGCTGCGACATACTGTATTCCTTGTGGCATTTGTGGTGTGGATTAACAGCACAAATGCCAATAAAATAATCAAGACTAACCGCTTATTGGAAGTCTTGCTCGATAAGCTCAATTTGTTCTTGAATATCTAACCAATGCATTTCGCTTTCATCCATGGCTTGAGTCAGTGTGGTTCGCTCGTTGAGAACGTTAGTCATTTTAGCTTTGTTCTCGGCTTCGTATAAGCTGCCATCGGCTAATTCAATTTCTAATTCAGCTAATCTGGTACTCATTTTCTGTTGCTGGGTTTCTAACTTTACTTGTTGTTTTTTCAGTGGTGATACTTTTTGGCGCAGCTCAGCTTCCATTCTCTTTTGCTGCTTTTTATCAACCGCATCGCCGCTGGTGGGCATTTCTGATTTGTTGTTGGCTTGGGCTAATTTAGCGGCATCAAGTAACCATTGATGATAATCATCTAAGTCGCCATCAAAAGGTGTTACCACACCTTGATCAACTAGATAATAGTCACTACAACTCAATCGTAATAGGTGACGGTCATGTGACACAATTACCATGGCGCCTTCAAATGATTGCAATGCCATGGTGAGCGCGTGGCGCATCTCTAAATCTAAATGGTTGGTGGGCTCATCGAGTAATAATAGGTTTGGACGTTGCCAAACGACTAATGCTAAAACCAGACGCGCTTTTTCGCCGCCCGAAAATGGTCGTACTGGCGATAATGCCATATCACCATTAAAGCCAAATCCACCTAAGAAGTTACGTAATTCTTGTTCGCGCGCGCCTGCTGGCGCCAGTCTGATCAAGTGTTGCATTGGCGAATCATCAAGGGTTAAAAACTCAACTTGATGCTGAGCAAAATAACCAATATTCAATCCTGGGTTAGGTTGATACTTGCCCGTTTTAGCTTGTAACTGCCCAGACAACAGTTTGATCAGTGTCGATTTACCAGCACCATTTCTCCCCAATAGACCAATACGCGCGCCAGGAACAAGGTTTAACTCAACCTGTTTAAGAATCGTATTATCTTCATAACCAATAGAGACATTTTCCATTACCACTAATGGATTAGGCAGCGCTTCGGGCTCTCTAAAGGCCATTTGAAATGGATTATCTACTTGCGATGGTAATAACTCCGCCATCCGTTCGAGCGCCTTTAAGCGACTTTGTGCTTGTTTAGCTTTACTGGCTTTATAGCGGAAACGGTCAACAAACGACTGCATATGTGAGCGTTCTTTTTGTTGACGTTCAAAGGCAACTTGCTGCTGGGCCATACGTTCGGCGCGTACGCGTTCAAAAGAAGAGTAGTTACCCTTGTAGTAATTTAATTTGTGATTCTCGACATGAACAATTTCACCGACAATCCCATCGATAAAGTCTCGATCGTGACTGATCAAAATCAGTGTTCCCTGATAGGATTTAATCCAACCTTCTAACCAATACATGGTATCTAAGTCTAAGTGGTTGGTTGGCTCATCGAGTAACAATAAGTCTGAGCGGCATAGTAGTGCTTGGGCTAGGTTAAGACGCATACGCCAACCACCAGAGAAGCTTTTAACCGGATTACTTTGGTCTGCATCTTTGAAGCCTAGGCCGGCTAATAACGACCCTGCTCGAGCTTTAATGGCATAGCCGCCAATAGCATCAATTTTGCCGTGGATAAGCGCAATGGCGTTACCGTTATTGTCTGCTTGAGCTTTCTCTAGTTGGGCCTCTAAATCACGGTATTCAGTGTCGCCATCAAGCACGTATTCTAATGCCGACACATCTAATGCTGGTGTTTCCTGTGCAACAGAGGCGACTTGCCAACCTGATGGGAAACTAAATTCACCTTTATCAAGATGTAAATGACCCAGAATTAAGGCAAGCAATGATGATTTACCTGTACCATTGGCGCCGACAAGGCCTACCTTGTGTCCGGGATAAATTGTCAGTGAGGTTTCATCGAGTAAGGTTTTACTGCCGCGAATTAACTGAGCTTGGCTTATGTTGATCATTAATTACAACTTGATACTTAAGAATAGAATAATGGTGCAGATAATATCGCATATCCGATTTATTTCCCACAATCACGGGACTCATGTGGGCTAATCATGGCAAAATAGGCGTATAAATTGATAAATGCCGTATTGAGTCAACAGCTCATTGTATAAACACTAAGTCGAGTAAATCATGACCAAAATTAAGAAACGTTTTGTTGCAGGCGCTAAATGTCCTAAATGCAGTGCCAAAGACAGTATTTTATTGTTTAAAGAAAATGGGATTGAAACGGTTGAATGTACTGAATGTGATTATCGTGAGCAGCAAACGGACATTAAAGTGCCGCAAAAAACGAATGGCAGCATGATAGGGGTATTTAAACCAGATTAAGCCTGACTAAACATTTTACTCACAACAAACCTCAATACTTTTCAGCCGTTGAGGTTAATTACTCATGTATTCATCTGGTTGTGTTTCAGCGGTTATCTTCATTTTATGCTGATTTAGTACCTTGATCACATCGACGTTATTCTGAGTAAGATCATCAAAGCGATCGTTAACCTCTTGTAATTCTAAGCCATAACTTGGATCTTCTTTAGGCTTAGTTTGCCAAAAGCGTTTGCGATCAAGTTTTTGTATTTCGCTAGCACGTAATATTTCAAAGTAGCTGTTTTCTTGCTTTAGACGATACATTTCACCATCAAGGAGTTGCAGTAACTTCTCTTTAGAAATAGTTTGTTTATTCAGCAGGGCTTTTAATGGATCTTCTTTAAGTTCGTGCTTGTCGGAGTCGACTTCGGTGGTAATACCTAATTGGTATTCAATTTTGTGCTGACGATACTCTTGTGGGCGGACGGTTTGGCTGAAAACGACTTTGTCATCCATCATACATTTGTAAATAGTATTGGATTGAGCGGTAAATGCGCTCATGGCGAGTATGATAAATAGCAGTCTTTTTGCCATGCGGCCACACATCCTTTTGTCATCACAATTATGATTTGATATCAGTTGGTTACGTTTTCTATGCGAGAGTTTTCGACATTAATTCAATTTAACAACCGACTACCTTGTCTAGCTGCCAATGGTAGTGACATTTATTGTAAATGTACTACCAGTGTCATTGTATTTTTGCCTCTTACCAAGCCACTTGCTTTTGTTACCCTTGTGTTGGTTTTATTTGTGTTATTTGTCTATAACGTTAAGAATATTAGCATGTTTTTAGATTAAGCTACACGCAAAATTAGTAACAAATAAACCACAATAAGCAGCAGAAATTTCATACATAGTTGTTATGCTGGCTGATAATATAGCCACATTCATACCGATAACATCATGTTATCGGTTAAATATGGCCCAAGTTTATCGATAAAACCAGTTTTTTGACAATCGAGATTTGAATAAAAAACCATCTTTACTGTTATTTGATGTACTTAAACCGAAAACGGAATGTTTTCTTTGGTGATGATTAGCTGTTTAGTTAGCTTAAGTTACGTGAGAATGACACGTTATCAATTAAGCGAGCTTTACCTAAATAAGCGGCTGCAATAACCACTAAGTCAGTGTCTGTTGCTGTTGCTTGACGTAACGTCTTGGCATTTCTCACTTCGAGGTAATCTGGGGTAAAGCCGGCATTAGTTAGCTGCTTTTTGGCTGTTACAATCGCTACTTCTGTTGATTCTCCGTGTTTAATGGCTTCAACAATAGTATCTAATGCTTGTTTTAACGCTGCAGCTGAGTGTTTTTCTTCTGCGGTTAAATAGCCGTTTCGAGAACTCATTGCCAGTCCTGATGCTTCACGAATAGTGTCAACACCAATCACTTCAATCGGCATGGATAAGTCACTCACCATGGTTTTAATAATCATCAATTGTTGAAAATCTTTACGACCGAATAAGGCGATATCTGGTTGGACAATATTAAACAATTTGGTCACTATGGTTGCCACGCCACGAAAATGTCCAGGACGGCTTGCGCCACACAGTTGATCGCCAATGTCGGGTACTTCAACAAATGTTTGTTGTGCTAAACCATTGGGATAGATTATCTCGGGCGTTGGGGTAAATAATATTTCTGTTCCGGCAGCCATCAGCTTATCGCTGTCTTGTTCTAATGTACGTGGGTACCCGTCCAAGTCTTCGTTAGCGCTAAACTGCATTGGATTAACAAAAATAGATACCACCACATGATCTGCACGCTTTTTAGCTTCGTTCACTAAGGTGATGTGGCCTTGGTGTAAGTTACCCATTGTTGGCACGAAGGCAACGGTTTCGCCTTTACGACGCCAAGCATTTACATGTTCGCGAATAGTTGAAATAGCAGCAGTGGTGATCATTTTCTGTTGAAACCTTAATAAAAACAATGTCGTTAATTGATGTACATTCAATGGCTCGTTAAAGGAGCAACTAAATCATTAGTTAAATGTATGTTCTTCGGCAGGGAAGCTACCGTTAGCGACTTCATCAATATAAGCTTTGATTGCTGAGCGGATCTCGCCAGTTTGTTTGAGGTAGTTTTTAGAAAAACGTGGGATATAACCACTGGAAATGCCCAATACATCATGCATTACCAAGATTTGGCCGTCAGTGTCTGCTCCAGCACCAATCCCAATAACCGGAATGGTCAGTGCTTCAGTAATGGCTTTAGCAAGCGATGCCGGAATACATTCAACCACTAATAATTGCGCACCAGCTGCTTGTATTGCTTTGGCTTCATCTAAAATACGCTGGGCATTATCAGCATCACGACCTTGCACTTTAAAGCCGCCAAATACGTTGACCGATTGTGGGGTTAATCCTAAGTGGGCACAGACTGGAATACCACGCTCTGTTAACATTTTTACGCTTTCAAGTAACCAATGACCGCCTTCTAATTTAACCATGCTGGCACCAGCTTGCATAAGAATTGCCGCGTTAGTCATGGTTTGTTCTGGGGTGGCGTAACTCATAAATGGCATATCTGCGATCAGTAATGCGCGCGAAACCCCCCGTTTAACACAAGCTGTATGATAAGCAATATCGGCAGTCGTAACGGGCAAGGTGTCGTCATGGCCTTGAAGTACCATACCGAGTGAGTCGCCCACTAAAAGTACATCCACACCTTCGCTGTCAAATGCGCTGGCAAAACTAGCGTCATAAGCTGTTAATGCGGTGAACTTTTTACCTTCTTGTTTGAACTTGATCAGGGTAGAGCTGGTGACTTTTGACATAGTAGACTCTTAAAACAATATTGAAATACTAAAAGCTGAGCTTAATGTGCTGTGCATTAATATCAACTTTAATCGATAAGCTTTTGCAATTCATCACGCATTGTCACACTAATAAGACTTTCAAGGCTTGTGTTACAAGGCAGTGTCAAAGTGGGTGCAATGTCTGCTAATGGTACTAACACAAAACTACGTTGTTTCATGCCGTAGTGAGGCACGCAAAGACGAGGTTGGTTTATGTGTTGTGCACCATACAATAACAAATCTAAATCTAAGGTACGAGGTCCCCAGCGTTCGAGACGCAAACGTCCTTGTTGTTGCTCGATATCTTGTAAAGCATCGAGCAATTCAATCGGCAATAGCTCGGTTTGAAACCCTGCTACAGCATTGACATAATCGGGTTGTATCACATCGCCCATAGGTTTAGAGCGGTAATAAGCTGACACCGTCAAGGTGTTATTAAGTGCTAATGTTTTGAGCGCCGTTACAGCAACATCGAGTTGTTGTACCGGCTCTGCTAAATTTGCGCCCAAGGCGACATACACTTGCACCGCCATGGTGGTTACTCTTCTGTAGGCTTGGCAGCGGGTTTTCGACGACGCTTGCGCTGTGGTGCATTTCGATTGCGAGTATTACTGCCTTTGATGCTTTTGGCGATATCACTGCGGTCAGTTTCATCGGCTTCAACAAACGCTTGCCACCAATCCGCTATCTTGGCGGTATTACCCGCTTCAACTTCACCGCGCAGTAGCAGCAAATCATAAGCTGCTCTAAATTTCGGGTGCTCTAGCAGTTTAAAGGCGCGGGTGCCTTGACCACGTTCTAAGCGCAGTTGTAATTGCCAAATGTCACGTGCTGGAGTACTAAAACGACGTGGTAAGCTAATGGTTAAACACTGTTTCTCAAGCACATCACCCATAGCTGCAACATAGGCATCGTAATGCGTTAGGCCACTTTCAATCGCGATATCATCTGCGCGTTGTTTAACTGGGTACCATAATATTGCGGCAAAGAAAAATGCTGGCGTAACGGTTTTATCTTCACTGACTCGTAGGTCAGTATTACGCATAACGGTTTGCAGCATTTTAGCTGTATGACCTTTAGGCGACTCTTCAATTAGGGCACTCACTTGTGGGAACAGCGGAGCAAATAAACCAAAATCTTGCATCATGTGGTAATTCGCTTCGGCTTTACCGGCAAAGAATAATTTCAATACTTCTTCATACATGCGCGCCGCGGGAATATCACCTAATAGTGGTGCGAGTGCTTTGATAGGATCGGCGGTAACGGCGTCGATTTGCATATCAAGTTTAGTCGCAAAACGAACGGCTCGAAGCATGCGCACCGGATCTTCACGGTAACGGGTATCTGGATCGCCGATAAGTTTTATCTTGCGTGCATTAAGATCGTTTATTCCACCGCCATAACTGCGAATAGAGTAGTCGCTAATGTCGTAGTAGAGTGCATTGATAGTGAAGTCACGACGTTCAGCATCTTCATCTATCTCACCATAAACGTTATCACGTAATAAACGACCTTCAGCGTTTGATTTCGATACTTTGTCATTGCTTTCACTGTGGTGACCGCGGAACGTGGCAACCTCAATAACATCACGACCAAAAACGATATGTGCCAGTCTAAATCGACGGCCAACTAAACGACAGTTGCGAAATAACTTTTTAATATCATCTGGGGTAGCATTCGTCGCTACATCAAAGTCTTTTGGTTCTATGCCAAGCAGAATATCGCGAACACCACCGCCGACTAAATAGGCTTTGTAGCCCGATTTATTCAGACGATAGAGTACTTTAAGTGCATTTTCACTAATTTGGCGACGTGAAATTGAGTGACCATCTCTGGAGATAATATCCAGACGTAAGCCATCTTCTTGAATTGGCTCTTCAAGGACTGGAGCTACTTTGTTGTTTTCAAATAGCTGTTTGCAGAATTGGCTAATACGGCGAAAAATAATACACCTCGGGACGCTAGAATAATTTGATTAAAAATCTGGCGGGTATAATACATTAAATGTGACTGAATGAGTATACGTAAGGGCTATCCACTTAGCACAACCAACCACTATATATTGTGGTTATCGATTTTTAATTGATTGGTACGTTATCGGCTTAGAACGCACTGCTTGTTCAAGCAACCTGTAGAATAATAATCCCCGAGAATCTGACTTTCTTCTATTGAAGCGAAATGTAAACTCATCTAAATAATAATCAAGTTGCTTAGCCTTTACCGCGCCTTGATATGTACCTAAAAGCCATCTTTTACATAATGATGAGACTCGATGCACCCCAGCCATTGTTTCATGTGCAGGTACAGATGAACCTAAATGCACTATTCGGTTATGCTTATATCCTTTCTTGTCTATTTGTTTGTATGCTTGAGAGCCATCACTACAAATTGTACTACCAGGTTCAATTACATCTTGAATGAATTGATGGATATGTTCTTTGGTTGCACTTTCCACTTGCCTTAAACGTATCCGGCCAAATCCAGAGCGTGATAGCAGCTCAACTGCTACCAAAACTACAGCCTTACGCTTACCCTGTTGATTTTTAATAGATGATTGGGGAACGACGCCACCTATTAGTGTTTCGTCAACCTCTACGATGCCGGACAGTTTATCCCTTTCAGGATCAACCATGGCATACCTTAACTTGTGCATTAATGACCAAGCGGTTTGATAACTCCCAAGACCTAATAACCTTTGAACTCCAAGAGCGCTGACACCATTTTTTTGATTTGTAATAAACCAGACGGCAGCAAACCAACTTTTCATGGGGGTTCTTGTTTTGTCAAAAAGTGTACTTGATGTTACTGAACACTGAGAACGACAAGCATGACATTTTAACTTGCCATTACTTAACTGATAAGGTGATTGATGGCTTGAACAGCTTGGGCATATGAATCCGTTTGGCCAACGAAGTTTGTAAAGGTAGCTAATGCAGGATTGTTCATCATGAAACCAATCAACAAATTCGCCCCAACTTGTAGGGTAATCTACACCAGCTTTTAATAAATACGATGAAGTTTTCATCACTACATATTGACACTGGTGGCGCTAAATGGATAGCCCTTGTATACGTACAGTGGCGCTAAAAAGGGCTTAATGCAATAACTCGTCATGGTAATGATGATACCTAGTCGTTTCTAGTCGATATGATAATTTCTTTTTGTGC
Organism: Shewanella vesiculosa; assembly: GCF_021560015.1. NCBI lineage: Bacteria > Pseudomonadati > Pseudomonadota > Gammaproteobacteria > Alteromonadales > Shewanellaceae > Shewanella > Shewanella vesiculosa. Next base: position 4,409,644 of record NZ_CP073588.1, read on the forward strand.
AGGAATCGCACTGAGATCAAATTGTGCTACTGCCTGCTTAAGCATCACATCAACTGCATCAATATCCACTGTTTGTTGACCTAAAAATGTCAGCGCGGCGTTGATACTGGCTTGAGGGTGGACGATATCGATGGCAGAGGCATGATTCTGCTTTGATAATTTAAAGCCTTTTTGTGTGCAGACTAAAGGTAAATGTAACCAATCAGGTGACGGAAAATTCAATTGAGTAAACAAGCTTATTTGGCGGCAACTTGCTTCAAGTAAATCACAGCCCCTAACCACTTCAGTAATACCTTGATAAGCATCATCAAGCACCACGGCGAGCTGGTATGCGAACAAACCATCGCTACGTTTAATGATAAAGTCTTCATCAGCGAAGGCTTTATCAACCATCACATGACCTTGCAGTTGATCAACAAAGTGGTCCATTTTAACTTGGTTACGAATCCGAATTGCACCTTGGGTCAGCCGTGGTGTCAATCGTCCGCATCGGCCATCGTACACTCCGCCACTGGTTTGAATAATTTTACGTGTGCACTGGCAATAATAACCCGCATCACTTTCGATAAACGCATCAATCTGATCTTGATATACTTGATGTCGTTGATGTTGATATAGCACGCTACCATGCCAATGTAAGCCATAGGCATCAAGTGTGCGGAGGATATTGTCGCTGGCACCGGGTACTTCCCTAGGGGGGATCGATATCTTCTATGCGGACCAGCCATTGGCCTTTAAGGCTATGCGCACGCAGATAACTGCCTAATGCCGCAATGAGTGAACCAAAATGCAGTGAGCCTGACGGGGATGGCGCAAAACGGCCAATATACGATGGGGTGATCATGTTATTTTGTAGCGTAGTCTTAATTAACATCGCTGTGCCATTATCTTCTGTCAAAGTGACAACACTCTAGCGCGGGTAACCAATTAAATGAGTGGCGTGTTTTATTGATGAATAAAATAAACAAAAGGGCGAGATAATCTCGCCCTTCTTCGATAGCGGATTAACCCGCCATTTGTTTTTCTTTTATTTCAGCTAGCGTTTTACAGTCGATACACTGATCGGCTGTTGGACGGGCTTCAAGTCGACGGATACCAATTTCTACACCACATGAGAAGCAGAAACCAAAATCATCTTCTTTGATCAGCTGTAAGGTCTTTTCAATCTTTTTGATCAATTTACGTTCTCTGTCACGAGCGCGTAATTCTAAGCTGAATTCTTCTTCTTGTGCTGCACGGTCGACAGGATCAGGAAAGTTTGCAGCTTCATCTTGCATGTGAGTTAACGTACGGTCGACTTCTTCACGCAATTGGTTACGCCATGCTTCGAGGATCAATGTAAAGTGACCACGTTGCTTGGTATTCATATACTCTTCACCAGCCGATTCCTGGTAAGGATCTACTCCAGCGATAGCGAGTACGCCAAGTTTTTTCGTGCCTTGAGGCATAACGCATCTCCTGTAATCATTTGCGTTTAAGGACGTCTTAAATTTATGGCCGCTATCTATACCAGAAACTCTATAGCGTGGCAAATTTTTTACATGTATTTGAGCTTTATATTTTTATCTATACGACCACATTACAAGAATCGGTGATGGAACTTGCTTGCGGTGAAAGTGTTGTTTTATAGGCTAGCACTTCAACGCCATGTTCCATGGCTTGTTGAAGTAAGTCTGCATATTGCGGATCAATATGGCGCGCGGGTTGAACAGTGGTTATGCCACTGTGTTGTACCACAAATAATAATACCGCTCGATGACCTAGAGTGACCATATGCATCAATTCTCTAAGATGCTTTTGCCCCCGAGTGGTAACGGCATCAGGAAAATAACCTATGTGTTGTTCTAAAAGGGTGCAACTCTTCACTTCGATATAGCAATCTGCTCGATTAGGGCTGGTGAGCAATATATCGATCCGGCTATTTTCACTGCCGTACTTCACTTCACGTTTTAGATGCTCATAACCTAACAGTTCCGAAATCACTTGCCTCTTTATAGCATCTTCGGCAAGAGCATTGGCACGTCCGGTGTTAATCCCGATAAGGTGCTGCTGATCGGTTTGCATCAATTCCCAGGTGTGGGCGTATTTACGTTTTGGATTGTCTGAGGTAGAAAACCACACCGTCTCACCAGGAAATAAGCAATTTTTCATTGAACCAGTATTAGGACAATGAATGGTGATCTGTTCGCCATTGGCAAGCATGATGTCGGCAAGAAACGCTTATAACGTTTAATTAATATGCCAGATTCTAATTCGGGGATAAATTTCATCCATGACCCAAGTGTTGAGTTGATTTACAACAATGCTAACAAACTTTAGCTTGGTTTATCGATTATGTTTTGTCTACACTACTGCCATTAGCTCGTGATTACGTGCGAGTATTGGTGTTCTTAGGCTTACAACAAGGGATTATTATGAATATTATGACCGTTACTCTGACCACAGAAGCCCCAGCCGCTCATTGGGGTAAAGCTGATGTGACCTATCAAGGCTCTTTGGCGACAATTCATTTATCAGGTAGCGATGAACTTCGCCAAGTGCAAATGGCGGCACGCAAAATTCGCACCCAAGGGATTAATTATGTGCAATTAGATGGCGGCTTATGGAACCTGCATTCTCAGTGGGCATTTGCGCAAGGTTTTGCGACAGCGAAAGCTGGTTACCAAGTTGACTGGTGTGGCAGTGATGCCGATAAAGAGACCTTGAATCAACGCGCTGTCGCGACTCAGTTTGCCCGTAAATTAATTAATGACACTCCTGAAGATTTATCGCCATTAGCGTTAGCTAACCAGGCGGCATCTTGGTTAAAAAATATTGGTGGCGACCATGTTAGTTTCAACATTATTGAAGGCCAAGAATTATTAGAGAAAAAGTGGGTTGGTATTCATGCTGTTGGTCGTGGCAGCGAGCGTCCTCCTGCGCTATTAGAGCTTGATTTTAATCCATTAGGTGCTGATGCTCCTGTATCTGTTGCCTTAGTCGGTAAAGGCATTACGTTTGACTCAGGCGGTTACAGCCTAAAGTCGACCGAAGGTATGCTGACAATGAAATGTGATATGGGTGGCGCTGCGACTGTCACTGCCGCTTTGGGATTAGCGATTAACTCCGGTTTGAATAAACGCGTTAAGTTATTCTTATGTTGCGCAGAAAACCTCGTCAGCGGACGTGCTTTTAAACTAGGTGATATTTTAACCTATAAAAATGGCACTACGGTTGAAGTCGTCAATACCGACGCTGAAGGACGCTTAGTATTGGCTGATGGTCTACAAGCCGCATCTGAAACTGGCGCAGGCTTGATTATCGATGCCGCAACCTTAACCGGCGCAGCAGTGATGGCGGTTGGTTCAAATTATAATGCGATTTTCTCACCACAAACCGCGACATTACAATTAGCACAAAAAAGTGCAGCCGCTGTGTCTGAAAACGTATGGCCATTACCGTTAGATCCATGGCATAAAGACATGTGCCCATCAGCGTATGCCGATACCGCTAACAGTCGTCCAGTAAAAGGTGGCGGCGCAGGTGGCGCCTCTAACGCCGCAGGTTTTCTATGGCGTTTTGTATCACCACAAGCCAATTGGTTGCATGTCGATTTAGCTGCAGCGTTTGAATCATCAGCGTCGGCGCTATGGGCCGCAGGTGCGACAACTCATGGCGTATTGACCATTGCTGAATTATTGAAAGACTAGCCGATAAAAGTGCTAATATAAGGCAGATTTGAAGCCGTTGTTATTTAATGTTAACTCAGTTTAAGAGCTGGACATTAGATAATAGCGGCTTTTTTGTTGTCTTCAGTTAGCGGCCAACTTTTAAGAACAGAGTAGTCAGTTTGGCGTTTATTCTTGATAGATTTATACAGATGTAACTCAGTTGGCATCAACGATAACCTAGTGGTGCATCTCAACGTAGGTAAAGTAGTGATGTTAACTTGGCGAAATAAACTAATGTGAGGGACGTATTGGTGTTCGCTAATCAATACCTTGTGATTTTTCGCAATCAAGAGTAGCGATTGAGCCATAAGCAATAGCGGCTCGCTAGCGTGTCCTTTTAGGCAAATTAATCGTGCTGATTGCCATAACGATAGTGTATCTAACTCTTGCATAAAAGTCGGTTTTGGCATCAACTCGATCGCATCGACAACACTGGCATAACTGGTCTGATCTATCTGGCCTAAAAAACCGAGTGTCATGTGTAAATTACTATTATCCACTACCTTTGCTGTATCATTAATAAATGGGCTAAGACGCTGTTTTATTAGAGATGTTTTTTCTATTTCTGACTTTTTTAAGCCAAAGCCGACAAACAATCTTCGCGAAGATGTGGCTTGCATACGCTTATCCTTAATGAGTAATGAGTTGAAACCCTAAGCCGAATAGATTATTAATATTGAATGATGTAAACAAATATCGTTATTTGTGAGTGACTAAACTACACTTAGGTGAATGTTAACGATAATATAGCGCATGTTTTTTTTATTCCTAAGCAAATTGAATTGCTAACCTTGACTGAGTTGATGAATGGCAGATAGCACCCAGCAACTATTGAAAAGTGTTTTTACAAATGGACCTATTGAGAGTAGTAATACTTCGGTGTTATCGCTGCTTAATCAAGCACTAGAGTTAGTCTGTAAAAGACTAGAATGCAGCGCGGCATTTGTACTGACAAATCAGTACGATAAAGTATTTTCGGTCGATGTTGAAATTATCGACACGTCAGAGCAGCAATGTGCTAGTTATTTTGGTACTTCCCCCCGCTTCTGAAGCACTGTTCAATCAAAAGTTTAAAGATCATCTGTCGCTTTGCGAATCCTTATTATCTAATCATCAGCTTATCACTTATTCTCATAATGCTACGCAAGGGTTAACCGACCAACAAGATCTAATATTAACACCACTCATTAGCCTTTTTAACGCTCTCAATATTAATTGCCAGCATATTGCACTCAGCCCCGTTTTACAGGTAGGCAATGTCAGAGTCGTGTTAGGCACTCTGTGTGCTTCAGATGCTAATCCTGTTGTGAGTCAGCATAAAGATCCCATTTCGTTTATACACAAGCTACTCGAAGATACCGCTTATCAATTGGCATCGTCACTTGAGTTACGTCGTTTAGCCGTTTTGCTCGATAGTAAAGATAAACAATATCAAGAGCTGTTTCAGTTGTTGCCGATAGCCTGTGCGCTCATTGATTTACAGAATAATATTGTATTGCAAAATGATGCGAGTAAAGACAGTCTGCTTATTAGTGAAGGCCAAAGTTTATTTAACTTATTGCGTGAAGAAGATCACCCACTGCTACTCGATACGTTGCACATTGTCCGCGAAGGTATTTTACGTCAAGCCTGGTGTGAAGTACCGCTGCGAAATGGTGGGCAAATTCATTGGTACAAGTTTAGCTTTTGCCATGCTCTTAATAAGCAGCAGCAGTTATTGTTAATGATTGAAGATGTCACCGAGCGTTATCGACTTGCTGATGAATTATCATTTCACTCCAATCATGACGTATTAACCGGCTTACCGAATCGGCTGCAGTTTGAAAATATGCTCGAAGAGTTATTAGACGATGAAGATCATACACCTGCTTGTATTGCCTTTCTCGATCTCGATCAATTTCAGGTAGTTAATGATCTAAGTGGTCATCAAGCGGGTGATTTGTTACTGCAGCAAGTGGCCACACGCTTAAAACAATTATTACGCAAAGGCGATGTTGTTGCGCGGCTAGGGGGCGATGAATTTGGCTTATTGATGAACAATTCTGATGTGTCATCAGCACAACAAGTGGCGCAACGAATTTGTCAGCAATTATTTGAGCATGAATTTATTTGGAAGGGGGTTAAGCATAATATTAGTGCCAGTATTGGCATTGCTAAAGTTGATTATGTTGCTCCAGATATCTATGGTGTCATGAGTAAAGCGGATGCTGCTTGTCGATTAGCCAAAGAGGAAGGCCGTAACCGCTGGCATTTTTACAATCCAGATGACCCACAAATGAACCTCATGTATAACCAAATGCTTGCATCTGTAGATATTACTGGAGCACTTGCGTTAAATCAGTTTGAGTTATTTTATCAACTTATTGAGCCGCTAAATAAACCCGAAACTGGGATACACATCGAAATATTACTGCGCATGGTACAAAGCGATGGCCGATATGTATCACCTGGCGTGTTTTTACCTGCTGCTGAGCGTTATAACTTAGCGCCTCGTGTTGATAGATGGGTTATCGATAACTTATTGAAATGGGGTGGCAATAATTTAACCATATGGCGCCAATTGTCTATGGTTTCGGTTAATTTGTCGGCAATGTCACTGGCCGATCAAAAGTTCATGAATTGGCTTGAAATGCGCTTAATGGTTGAACCAGAGTTGGTGAGTAAGTTATGTTTTGAGATCACCGAAACCGCAGCCGTAAGCCAGTTAGACCAAGCCACAGGGTTAATTGATTTGTTACGTCCGTTTGGCTGTAAAATTGCTTTAGATGATTTTGGTTCTGGTTTTTCAAGTTTTGCTTATTTAAAATGCCTCGATGTGGACTACGTTAAAATTGATGGCCAATTTGTGGTCAATTTATGTGAAAACCGCAGCGATAAAGCGATTGTGACAGCAATTTGTCAACTTGGTAGAGACATGGGGTTTGAGGTTATCGCCGAGTTCGTTGAGAATATTGAGATTGGCTTATATCTGAAAAATATCGGCGTTGATTATGCTCAAGGTTATGCCATTAATAAACCGACGCGCTTGGCCGAATTACCACACGGTTTGCGAACACCTTGGTTAACATCCGCTACGTTAGGAGATAATCTTACGGCCTTAAATGATTAATTGATGTATGCCATCTGCAATTAATGACACCTTGATATGATTGTGGGTAAAATGAGCCCCATAAAATTGCCGTAAAAGTTAATAGCGTTGACCTCAAAACAAGCATTACCGCGCCCAGAATCATCGATTATCACTTCATTACCCATACAGGCGGTACTTAACTCGTTGCGGGTGCAGTTTGCCGATCATTCGCAGATTATTCTCGAAGCACCTACCGGTGCGGGTAAATCAACAGCCTTGCCATTAGCCATGCTAGCCTGGCCTGAAATTAGTGGCAAAATTCTCATGTTAGAGCCGCGCCGAGTTGCCGCCCGTAATGTGGCTCAATTTATCGCTAAACAATTGGGCCAGGCGGCTGGCCAACAAGTGGGTTATCGTGTTCGCGGCGAATCAAAAGTCAGCGCTGATACTCGACTCGAAATTGTGACTGAAGGTATTTTGACCCGCATGATCCAACAAGACCCTGAACTGAGTGGTATTGATGTGATTATTTTCGATGAAATACATGAACGTCACCTCACTACCGATTTAGGCTTAGCTTTAGCATTAGAAGTGCAGCAATCATTGCGTGACGATTTACGCATTATTGCCATGTCTGCAACCCTATCTGGTTTACCGCTCGACACCTTAATGCCCGATGCAGCTCAGATCCACAGTGATGGCCGCAGTTTTGCGGTTGAGATTGCTTATCAACCTTGTCCAAGTCAGCAAATGTGGCTTACGCACATGTCTCGGGTCATTCTCGACACCATCACGTCGATTGAATTAGCCGCTTATCAACAAGGCAGTGTGCTAGCATTTTTACCCGGCAAAGGTGAAATCCGTAAGCTCGCTGGATTGTTACGTGAGCGTTTGGATGCATCATGGCTAATTTGCCCTATGTATGGCGATTTATCGTCTGCAGAACAAGATCAAGCTATTCGAGCAGCAGAGCCTGGTAAACGTAAGATAGTCCTTGCGACCAATGTGGCGGAATCGAGTTTAACTATCGAAGGCATTACGCTAGTGATAGACAGTGGTTATCGACGTGAAGCGAGTTTTAACCCTAAAACCGGCGTGACACGCTTAGGGCTTAAGCGCATTAGCCAAGCTTCTGCCATTCAGCGAAGTGGTCGTGCAGGGCGTTTAGCTGCGGGTTATTGCGTGCGTTTATGGAGCCAAGAAGAACAAGGACGTATGCGCAAGGTCGACGAACCTGAAATTACGCAAGCTGAACTGACTTCGATGGCTCTTGATTGTGCCAATTGGGGCGCTAAATCATTTGCCGAATTGTCATTGCTTACGCCGCCGCCAGCCATTCACGAACAGGTTGCTTGGGGATTACTTCAGCAACTTAAATTGATTGACTCACAACATAAATTAACGCTATTAGGTCGAGATGCTTATGCATTAGGTTGCCATCCGCGTTTAGCGCATATGCTGCTTAAAGCTAAGCAACTTGCTCAGGATGACAATCAGCCGCAACTGTGTTTATTGGCATGTGTGTTAGCGGGCATTATTGAAGCTCGCGGCTTACCCAAAAAAGGCGCCGATATTCATCATTATTTGACTGAGGCTTTGCAGGGACAGATTAAGCAGCAAGTAAGGCAATGGCAGCAATCCTTGGCGATATCGGGTCAGATCAATGAAGCCATCCGAAATGCATCCACTCGCGATATTAGTTATTTGTTAGCACTTGCTTACCCTGATCGTATTGCCAAAGCCCGTGGTCATGAAGGCTTTTTATTAAGTAATGGTACTGGCGTAGTGATCAGTGCCGATGATAGTTTGGCACATGAACCTTGGTTAGTGGTTGCTGACTTTCAAGAGACTCAAGGTCGTAATGCTGGTCAGGTTTACCTTGCTGCAAGGTTGGATGAACGTTTATTTACGGCTGAGCTTACCTCGTTAGTGACCACTCATGTACACGCTGGTTGGGATGAAGCAAAAGGGCGTTTCTTTGCAGAGAGACACACTAAAATCGGTGAGATTATTATTAAAGTCGACACCGGTATTACACCTGAACGAGCACACATTACCGCCGCGTTGTTAGCACAAATCCGCATTAAAGGGTTAACAATCCTTAATCGTGACGAGCTATTAATCCAGTTACAATATCGGGTTGAATTAGCACGACACTTTGATTCAGAGCATGATTGGCCTTGCTTAAGTGATGAGTTCTTGCTGGCTTCATTAGAAGATTGGCTTGGGCCACATTTAGACAATATTCGTTCATTGGCCGCATTAGCTAAAGTTGATGCTTATGGATTGGTGAAAAATTTACTCAATTGGCAGCAGCAGCAAAGGTTAGAGCAATTGGTGCCTACACACTGGCCGATGGCAACTGGTACTCGTGCGCCAATTCGTTACCAGATGCCCCTTGACGCCGATGGACATTTTTATCATAACCATGATCAACAAGGGCGTGCGTTGCTCAGTGTACGATTACAAGAAGCATTAGGGATGGCGCAAAGCCCGACAATATTGCACGGTAAAATGACCGTGACTATGGAGTTGTTATCGCCAGCACAAAGACCATTAGCCGCAACGGCTGATTTAGCCAGTTTTTGGCAAGGCCCTTATATTGATGTGAAAAAAGAAATGCGTGGCCGTTATCCTAGGCATTTATGGCCTGATGACCCAGTGAATACTGTGGCTACAAAATTTACTAAAAAGAAAACTCCTGGCGTGTAAATAAGTTATCTAGCTTATTAATAACATGTAATTATTCAGCGTTATATGGAAAATGAAATCATTATTTATGACTAAAAAAACCAAAAAGTCTTCGGTAACCACAAAAAAGACAGGACCCTCTTGGTGGCGAAAGCTGTGGTCACTCACATGGAAATTATCCATAGTTGGTATTGCCGTTGTAAGCTTTTATGCTATTTATTTAGACCAAATTATTGCGCAAAAATTTGAAGGCCAAAAGTGGCATTTACCTGCGCAAGTTTTTAGCCGTTCAATGGCGCTATACCCGGGAGCTGCGATAAGCCATCCTCAGCTAATGGCTGAATTAAAACTATTGGGTTATCGTAAAGTGGCTAACCCACGTCAAGTTGGCGAGTTTTCAGCATCCAGCACCCGCATTGAATTATGGCGTCGGCCGTTTTTGCACCCAGAAGGTAATCAAGTCGCACAAAAAGTGATGATTAGCTTTGATTCTCAGGGCGTGAGCTCGGTTAAGCGCATGTCTGATAAACGTGAATTAGCCGTATTTCATTTAGAACCAGTTTTACTTGACCGTATTATTGCCGGCGATGGCGAAGATCGCTTATTTGTGCGCGCGCCTGAAATGCCTTCGATGATCATCGATGCGCTTATTTTGGTTGAAGACCGCAGCTTTTATGATCACTTCGGGGTAAACCCATTGGCCATTGCAAGAGCTGCAGTTGTCAATATCACCGCGGGTCGTACCGTTCAAGGTGGTTCAACCTTAACTCAACAGTTAGCCAAAAATTTCTTTTTAAGCAGTGAACGTTCAATTGTGCGTAAAGTACGTGAAGCCCTTATGGCGCTGATCATTGATTTTCGATATAGCAAAGATGAAATTTTAGAGGCTTATCTCAATGAAGTGTACATGGGCCAAGATAAAGCCCGTGGTGTGCATGGTATGGGGCTAGCATCACAGTTTTACTTTGGTCGCCCCATTGCTGAGCTGACCGTGTCGCAACAAGCCTTTTTAGTTGCGGTTATTAAGGGGCCTTCTTATTACAATCCTTGGCGTTATGCTGAGCGAGCCCAAGAGCGACGTGATCTAGTATTACGTTTATTGATGGAAAACGATAAATTAACCGTTGCTCAATATAAAGCTGCTGTAGAGTCGCCTATTGGTCTTCGCAGTGCGACAAAATCGGTACATCAAAAATTACCGGCATTTTTTGCCGTGGTAAAACAAGAGTTGCGCGACCGTTATGGCGACTCATTACTCAAGCAATCGGGTGTTAAAGTCTATACCACGCTTGATCCTATGGCCCAAGAAGCAGCTGAAAAAGCCGTGTTATCTACCATGGCATCACTGGATAAACGGGCTAAAAATATTCAAGTCGGTATGGTGGTTACCGATAAATACACCGGTGGTATTGCTGCCATGGTGGGTGATAAGCAACCCAGTTATGAAGGCTTCAATCGTGCGGTAGAAATTAGACGTCCAATCGGATCGTTAATTAAGCCATTCGTGTATGCCAGCGCATTACGCCAAGCGGATAAGTTTACCTTAGCGACCCCAATTGAAGATAAACCTATTACGCTTCAAAATGAGCAAGGTAAAACCTGGTCACCTAAAAATGTCGATAAAAAGTTCAGCGGTCAAGTGCCTTTATTAAGTGCATTTAAAGATTCAATGAACGTTCCAACGGTAAATGTTGGTTTGGCTGTTGGAGTAGACAAGGTTGCTGCTACGTTAAAAAGTTCAGGTTGGGATGATGATATTTCTCCTTATCCATCCATGTTACTTGGTGCTGTAAATGGTTCACCATTAATGGTGGCTCAAGTTTATCAAACCCTTGCAGATGAAGGACGTTATCGTAAGTTATCATCGATTACTGCTGTGCTCGACAGTCAAAACCAAGCATTAGATGTTAGCCGTGTGCCATCGTCGATGGCGATTGATCCTGCTACCGATTATTTAGTCCAATATGCAATGAATCAAGTGGTGCGTTCTGGTACCGCTAAGCGCTTAGGTGCTGCATTCCCTGGCGTACGTCTAGCGGGTAAAACGGGGACCAGTAACGACAGTCGCGACTCATGGTTTGCAGGTTTTGATGAACGTAACGTGGCAGCTATTTGGGTTGGTCAAGACGATAACAGTAAAACTGGTTTATACGGCAGTAGTGGTGCAATGGCTGTGTATCAAGCTTTTCTAAATGAACGTCCGCCGCTTAGTTTGCGTATGATGCCTGTTAATGGCGTAATAAACGGTTATTTTGATCGAACAACTGGCGCGGCTAAACAAGGTAATTGTGCCAATATTGTTGGCTTACCGGCTTTAGAATCAAGCTTTCACCCAGTGGCTAATTGTGGCGAGTCACTCTCGTGGTGGCAGAAGCTGGTGGGGCAATAATTGATCTGCTAACTCGTCTTAAAGTATAAGCCTATTTCAGGGCAAGACATCTGAATATAAAAAGCCCAAGGTTAAATAACCTTGGGCTTTTTATTGGATTCAACGTTGGTTTAATAATGGCTAATGTTTATCTAGCTGTTGCCTTAACTTTTTGATTTCATCGAGCATGTGTTGTTGGTTTTGTTCCATTTTCTGCTGGTTTAGCTGCATTTGCTCCAGCGCCATATTTAGCTGATTGTTAATGTGTTCTTTATGTGCCGTTTGGGCTTCTTGTGCCTCGGTACGTTCTTGCTCATCAGGAGCGACGAAAACAGAAGCCATGTAACCCGATATCACCCCAAAAAAGCTAACCCCGCTGATAATCACTAGCCCACCAATAACATGACCAATTGTAGTGACAGGGTAAAAATCCCCATAACCGACTGTTGATATGGTCACTAAAGCCCACCAAATGGCTTGTTCTGCAGTTTGGATGTTGGCGTTAGGCTCAGCGCTTTCTACTAATAAAATAAGTACTGATGCAGCCGCTAAAATTAACACCATAGCGACCAATAAGCTGGCCAGAGTCGTTTGTTTACGTTGACGCAATAATGGGATGAGTAATGAGCGACTCATGCGGATTAACCGAATGACTCTTAATATTTGGAATATACGTGCAAAACGCAGTGCTTCAATAGCCGGAATACTGGCAATAAAGTCAATCCAATGATGGCGGATGTAAAAGGCTTTGTTGCGTGCTTTGACTAAACCATAGAAAAATTTGGTCATGAAAATGACACATATGGTCGTGTCGATATAGAGTAAGACTTTGTTCGTTTCAGCGCCTAACTTGCCGAACGTCATGGTCAATACAATAACCACTGAAATTAATGATAACACCATCATCGCGAGTTCGAATGGACTCGGACCATCGACGTTTTTAATTGACCAACTTTTAGATTCGAGCATGTCGTTAAATCCGTTTACATTCGTTAGCCGTTAGGCCTAGTGAATTGATTAGCTTTATCATAACAAAAAACGCACAAGGCAGGGGCCTAGTGCGTTTTTTTAGTTGGCATAATTAGCATAAAACCGTGTTTATTTTGCTGATTTATTATCAACGAAGTGGACTAAGTCATCTAACACACGCTTTTTAATTTCCAGTTGTGACTCACTGTCTAAACCGTATTTCTGCGCTAAAATAACATAGTCAGCAGCATCTAATGACACGGTTAAACGCGGACGTTTAGGTCGTTTAGATACCGATAATCCTAGTATCGTCCTAATTTGGTCTGATGGACTCACGCCTTTGTCTAAGGCCGCTTTGCGGATCGAGTATTGAAACTTCTCATCCAGATCAAAAGCCACTTGAGTCGCTTTCGCCGCTTGTTGGTTTTTAAGCCATTTCTCTGGTAACGGTTTGCCTGAACTCATTAGAAAATCGTCTCCTACCTGTATCAGCTTGCTGGCCAGTATTCTCTAATATCTGTCAGTGGTCGATATAATGTCAACATCACTTCAGTGTCGCCACTTTCGTAAACTTCAATATCTACCACATGAGAGTCAGCAGAGTTGACTAAGCTGTAGCCTTCAAAACCTTCACCGCGGGCATCATCGTCATTTTGAGGCGGCTTTAAATCTCGATAATCTTGACGATGGAAGTAGCCAAAACTAGCAAATTCGGCTTGATGATATTCATCACTGAGCCATTTATCTAGCTCGGTCGCTAATTCGTCATTCAGAGTTTGCAGAGTGAGTGTTGCTTTACCTGGTTCTTCAAATATTTCTGCAAATGCATCAAGGTCAAACAATTGTTCAACCAGATCACGATTTATTTTGATTGAAATACTTAAGTAAGATTCGTCTTCTTGAATATAGGATAGGTAAATTGCCGTGCCGCTATGGCCACGCAATAAGAATTCACAAAGCTGCGAGCGCTGGTATTCATAAGTATGAATAGCCTCAACCTTAAGCTGTTGCCCACGTAATTGCGTGGGCAAAGCAAAACTGTCATCAAAGGTGATCATATCACCCTTGAGCAGTTTATTAGGGTGGTCAAGCTGACGCTTCGGGGCTTCTTTTTTGCCGAATAGGCCGCTAAGAAATCCCATAATCGCTTAGCCTTTACGTGCTTTGATGCGATCTAACACTGCATTAGCATTCGACTTTTGCTCACCAATACCCGCTTCTGCTAGTTTTGCGTGTAATGACTTATCGCTATTTTCTTCAGCTAAGGTTTCAGACGCTTTTAAGCGGTCATCAAACTGCTGCTGACGTGCTTTGATGCGCTCAAGTGAATCTTTAGCATTAAGCAGTTTTGAGTTGCTTGAAGCAAATGAGTCAGTGATAGTCGCAGTCGCTTTTTGTACACTTTCAGTTGTTTTGACCATGGTTAATTGACGTTGATAATCATTTAACTGACGCTCGGTCTTTTTAACTAAGTCTTTTAAACGCACTGCATGCGAACTAAAGCTGTCATTGGCAGTTTGTTGCTCGGCTAACTCTTCGTCTAATTGAGCAATCTTTTCTGCAATTTCAATCGCTAATGCTTCATTGCCTTTTTCTAGCGCTTGGGTGACATAACCTTCGTGCTCAGCAACGCTGCGCTTTAAGCGATCAATTTCGCGGCTAGCTTGCATTTCTTTGGCCATCACGTCGGTTAATTCACGTTTAGCGCGAGTTAAATGTTTTTCTGCATCTCGAATTTCTTGTTCAAAAATACGAGTTGAGTTTGCGTCAACGATATTTTGGCCAACTTCTGTTGCACCACCACGAAACGCTGTAAGAATCTTGTTTAGAATGCCCATAATTGGCTCCTTAGTTTAAAAATTCGACGAGTTCGTCGATGACTTCCAGACAGTTGTCTGACAGTACTGCTAATTCTTGTTCAATCTCTTCCATGCTTGAAAGCACAGATAAAGCTCCGTAAACCACATATTTATCATCAATTTTAGCAAACGATGATAATGGCATTGGAATGTTCAGTTCTAACATGGTCTCAAACATTTCAGACCGACGAGCTTGATTTACTTCGTTTTCGCCCCACAAGTAACTGATGCACAATATTTGGTTATCAGTTACTGATACAAACACCGGAATTTCTTCGCGGCCGACAATATTGACTTGTAACACTTCAACATCACCGTCAATCGGATAACAATCAAATTGAAAACCGGTTTTGCTGTGATCGCACAGTCCGTTTAGATGACTTGCAATAGTATGGATGTTCATATTCGTCCTTAATTGACATATTATGTCTGTGAGTAAAGATAGCATCTAGACATAATATGTCAAGCGCTATCTGGTCCAATTAAAAAAGATTAATTACTTCATTTTCTGACCAAGCTGCTAAATGGTAGTAATACAGCTGCAGTGAACCAATTTCGTTCACTTTGATCTTGTCTATATCGGCATAAAAATGCTTAGGGAATTCAAATGAACCATGGATAAGCCCAGGAGTAAGCCATTCTTCTGGCACCGGAATATTATCGATGGCGGCTAATCGCTGTTGTGGATTTTTGCCCATCTTACTGCCGATACTCCAACCCCATTCCCCAAAGCTCGGCACATTATGATGATACTGTTTTACATTAAATCCTGCTGCAGTAAGGGTTTTTCCCACCGATATAAACGCTTTTGGCGCATGATAAGGTGACGTTGACTGCACAGTGATCACGCCATCTGCACTGAGTAATTCATTGAGCTTGCGATAAAATAAATCTGAATACAATTTATTTAAGTCTGGGTGGCTTGGGTCAGGCAAATCGACAATGATGGCATCAAATATTTGACCTTTTTGGATCAGCTTATCAACCCCCGTTAAACGCATCATCGACCATTAAGGTTAAGCGTGGATCGTTTAACGCATCGCCATTTAATGCTAATAATGCATCGCTTAAGCGTTTGGGCATATCTGCTGGTGGCGATTTAAATAAGGCTAATAGGTCTTTATCCAAATCCATTAAAGTAACGGCTTTAGGTTGCCATTTGAGTACTTGTTTTAACCCTAGGCCATCACCACCGCCAATAATTAACACATTATCGTGCCGTGCGCTGGCTGCTAATGTTGGGTGAACTAAAAAGCTGTGATAGATGTGTTCGTCGCTGCTCGAAAATTGCAAACGGCCATTGATGTATAAATTATAAACTGGCGGTAAACCACCTCCGCGCAGACGCTCAGTAAAATTGAGTTGCTGGAAGCGCGTTGCTTTGGCATACACCACATGATCTTTATATAACAGGTTATTAAAATGCTGTTCCCAGCTAGGGCCTTTAACGGCCAATAAACCAATCACCACACTGGCAATAATATGGCCTATGAGCAGCAATTTAACATGATTGATTTTTGACCAGAAACGCCAAATAAAGATTAGCCCTGCGATGAGGTTAACACTGGCGGTGAGTGCTGCAGCCAGTTGAATATCGATGGCCAACATAAAGCCGACCCAAATCGCGGCACCTATGCCTGCACCAATGTAATCGGCACCATATATGGTGCCGGCATTATGCAGTAAGTGTGCTTCAGACAAAGATTGCCGAACGCGGGCAATCAGCGGTATTTCCATGCCAATCATTAACCCAAGCAGTACGCCCCAAACATAGGGTAGGTATGCGCTAAGGGTTTGCAAACTTGCAATAAAGCCACCATTAGGTAGGTGATCCGGCGGCAGCCCTAAAGTATTGGCGATGGTTAATGGCAGTTGTTGACCAAAGCCAATTACGGCAGCGGTAACGATAATCGCAAATGAGCCACACAGTGCTACGGTTAATTCGAGCATAGCAAAGCCAGTGAAAGCGCATTTAATTTTCCGTGCAGCAAAGGCTCCCACACCCATAGACACAATCATCAAGCCTATCATGGTGTAAATAGCTGCTTCTAGTGCGCCAAGAATTCGGCCCGCATAGTGAGATAATAGATATTCATAAATAAGACCACATCCCGCCAACGAGGCCATGATGCCGAGTAATAAGGCATCATCAAACCACGATACTTGACGGGATGGAGGGGAACTTTGCTGTGAGCCCCCTGATGTAGTGTTAGCGGGAAGTTCATCGAGCAAAGGTGTTGTCATAAATTAAGCCATTAACGCCGTAAGAATAAGAGCCACGGCAATACTAATCGCCATTTCAACGGCTGCGATACCGATGTTTTGTTGTTTTTCGACTTCCTCGGCAAGATTAATACCGGCCAATACCAGTTTTTTTACCACGGTTATCAATAGCGATAATACCACCAACATAATCAGTGAAAATACGCACCAACCAATAATGTTACTGACGTGAGCCGTTGGATTGTATGCAATGAAATGGCTTGCGGCGTTAAAGCTTAACGCCATGGCAATCATGTAACCGCTATGACGCAATGCTAATGCCGTTTGGCCCTGGGTTAAGGCTTGTTGCATTGACGCACCTTGATTACGTTGAGCGTAACGTTTTTCGCGCAGTCTGGTGAGAATAACTAACATTAATTGGGAGATTAAGAAGGCGCTGAAAATAGCGATGAAGGTATCGATGGTAATATCTTCTGCCCACATTAATACTGCGCGGATAATAATGGCAGTGGCAATAGCCGCCGCCGCATCAACCACAGCCACAGAGACATTACCTTTGAGAATTTCAGCGTTTTTCGCAAATTCATTTAAGGCGATTTTGTCGTGTAAAAAACGACCCAATTTAATCAGTACTAAACCAAATAAGCCGTACGCCGACATGCCAATCGCTTCGGTTAAATAAGACGGTGCAGCCTCGCCGGTTATGGCGCCTGTAAGCACAATGCCTAATGCTGCGATTGCACCTGCTGTACTAATACCAAAGGCGAAATTGTCACGTTCTGCTAGCTCGGCACTGCTGTTAACTTTAACACTCCAGCCTTGCAAGTAACGCATTAGCGTCAGTAAAACGATAGCGATGGTTAAATCAATGGCTAAGATAATCGCCAAATGTTGAGTTAAGCCATATTCTTGAAAAAATGTCATGGTGAGTCCTTACCTATTTTCCACGGCTAACACCGCGACTAGTGCGGCTGCTTGAGTTACGGAAACTGCTGTCTTTTGAATAGCTCGAACGAAATTTTCTACTCGCGCTCTGAGTGGTACTACTGGCTTTGGGTGCGCTAGCACTTTGACGCGACAAGCTTGTAGAACCTGTTCGAGTTTTTGCATAAGGGCTGTCAAATCGCTTCCCCTGGCTGTCAAAACGTTTCTTGGTTTGTTCAAAGGTTTTTGCTTGCGAAGTGGCTTGTTTTGGAGAGGTATAACGGTAACGTCCTACATCATTATAATAGCTGTAACCACGGTTACCCGACCAACGGTCGTAACTTGTTGGACGAGTGAAGTTAGAAAACATCGCATACATGCCATACCAAGCCCAAATCGATGTGCCACTTGAATTGTTTTGCCAGCTACCATAAGCAGGATTACCCACAAGCTGGCTACCAGCACCACCAACGTCGGTTCCATTCGCGAGCGCTTCGGCTTCACGGCTGATTGCATTGACTCTGGCCAGTTGGCCATTAGACATATCAGCGACAACATTGACTGGATCAGACAGCATATCATTATACAAACTGCTGTCTGCAGCTTGATAAACATTTTGAGCTTCAGCCAGTTGCTGGTCTAAATCAATAAAGTTAGCGCTATCGTTTAAGTCTTTATAACGACGCGTTAATGACTGAAACATTGGACCTTCAGTGCCGGCATCTTTTGCCAACTCTTCGAGTAAAGGTGTTAAGTCTGATTGGCGCTGAGCGAGAATACTGGTGTATTGTTTAAGTAACGTCGCATTACGCAGCTGATTGTTGTCGAGTGAACTGGCCAACAGATCAAGACGTTGTTGGGTCAGTTGCTGGTACTTAGCAATTTGTTCCGGTCGGTCGTCACCGCAACCGCTAAGGGCTAACGTGGCAAACAATACCGTTATCAATATGAGTACACGGGGGGAGGTGACCTACCATGTTTTCTCCAAAATGTAGATTTTTCATGTGCTAATTCAATATGACACAGGTTATAGTAATCTGGTTATCAATGATATTAATCTGATCATTTTACTGACCAATAGATATACCATTTACGACATAATATGTCCAACGTTCATTTTCTTTAGGGATCATTATTGCCATGCAAAACCAAGGTAACAAGGTATTATCTGCCGCTATGTTAGACAGCGCAGATCGTTACTGGTTAAGACTCTGCGACAGTTGGCCTGAGGCTAAAACCGCACTGCTTCCCTCGCAGCAGCAGCAAGAGCTAAAAGTCGTATTTGGCTTGAGTGATTATATCGCTGAGCAACTTTGTCGTCATCCAGAATGGATTGTGCAGTTATTTGATGGCCTATTAGATGATGTGGTGCGCAGTGATTTTGATGCTCAGTTACATTCGCTGTTAGTTGAGTTAACTCAAGAAGAGCAGGTTAAGTCAGCCTTACGTTGTTATCGTAATCTACAAATGGTGCGTTTAGCATGGCGTGATTTTTTAAATTACACCCCAGTAGAAGAATCTCTACTCGATTTATCAGCACTTGCCGAAGCATTGGTTATTGCTGGACGAGATTGGTTATATCAAGAAATGTGTCAGCAATATGGTACCCCCATGAGTGCCGAAGGTAAGCCGCAACCTTTATTAATTTTAGGTATGGGTAAACTGGGTGGCCGTGAACTTAATTTTTCATCTGACATTGATTTAATTTTTACCTTTCCAGAGCATGGTGACACGGTAGGTGGAAGACGTACTCAGGCCAATCAACAATTCTTTATTCGCATGGGCCAACGCTTGGTAAATTTACTCGACCAAGTGACGGTTGATGGATTTGTATTTCGTGTTGATATGCGTTTACGGCCTTACGGAGAAAGTGGTCCGTTAGTCGTCAGTTTCAGTGGTCTAGAAGATTATTACCAAGAACAAGGTCGCGATTGGGAACGCTACGCCATGGTAAAAGCTCGTGTATTGGGCCCTTGGTCTGGCTATTGTGACGAGCTACATGATTTATTACGCCCATTTGTATATCGCCGTTATATTGATTTTTCTGCGATTGAATCACTACGTAAAATGAAGCAACTTATTGCTCAAGAAGTCAGGCGTCGCCAGTTAACCGATAACATTAAGTTGGGTGCGGGAGGGATCCGCGAGGTCGAATTCGTAGTGCAAAGTTTTCAGTTGATCCGTGGCGGCCGCGAACCCGCATTGCGGCAACAAAGTTTATTTGGTGCCATTGATACCTTGTATAGCCTTGGGCAATTGGAATATTTAGCGGTTGATGAGCTTAAACATAGCTATATTCTTTTGCGTCGGGTGGAGAATTTATTACAAGCTATCGATGATAAACAAACACAAACTCTGCCCAACAATGAGCTTGATTGGCAGCGGCTATGTTATCCATTAGATGTTGAAAACGAAGAAGAACTTCGTCAAAAAATTAATACTGCGATGGCTACCATTCACGGCCATTTTAATGCCACGGTCGGTGGCACTGACAGTCACGAACAGAATGATCATTGGACATCATTATTTTGGAATGTGCAGCAAGATGAAGACGCTAATGCCTTGCTGCAAGAACAACAAATCGATGATAGCGAATTATGGCCGTTATTAAGTGAATGGCATCAAACGGTGTCAAAACGTTCTATCGGACCTCGAGGGCGTGAAACCTTAGACAAATTAATGCCTAAATTACTCGAGGAATTGGTTAATCAGGCGAAACCGAGTCAAGCTTTTAAGCCCGTTGCCAACGTGCTAGATAAAATATTAACTCGAACCACTTACCTTGAGCTTTTATGTGAAAACCCGGGTGCCAGACAACAATTAGTCAGTTTATGTTGTGCAAGCCCCTGGATTGCGCGTGAGCTAGCTAATTTTCCTATGTTGCTCGATGAGCTTATTGACCCGTCGCAACTGTATGACATCACTTCGATTGATGATTATCCGAGCGAATTACGCCAATATTTATTACGAGTACCAGAAGATGACATGGAGCAGCAAATGGAAGCGCTGCGCCAGTTTAAATTGTCTCAACAACTCAAGATTGCTGCGGCTGATGTCACAGGCGTTTTACCTGTCATGCAGGTCAGCGATCATTTAACCTTTTTAGCCGAAGCAATTATTGAGCAAGTCGTGCTGCAAGCTTGGCATCAAGTAGCGTCTCGCCATGGCACGCCTAAGGGAACAAGCCCAAGTAATATGGGGTTTGCAGTGATTGGGTACGGTAAGCTTGGTGGTATTGAACTGGGTTATGGTTCTGATTTAGATTTGGTTTTCTTACACGGTCACAGCGGTTCTGGCAGTACAGATGGCGAACGATCTATTGATAATGGCCATTTTTACCTAAAGCTTGCTCAGCGTGTGGTGCATTTATTTGCTACCCGCACCACATCTGGAGAATTATATGAAGTTGATATGCGTTTACGCCCATCGGGTGCATCAGGCTTATTAGTTAGTGAAATAGAGCATTTTGGTGCTTATTTGCAGCAAGAGGCTTGGACCTGGGAGCATCAAGCTTTAGTGCGCGCTCGTTTTGTGTTTGGTGATTATTCACTTGCGGGTCGTTTTAGTGAACTACGTGCGCAAGTGTTGCAAATTGAGCGCGATAAAGTGGAGTTGGCTAAAGCTGTTAGGGATATGCGCACAAAAATGCGCGAGCATTTACTTCAAGCAGAAGCAACAATATTTGATTTAAAACAGAGCGCAGGTGGTATTGCGGACATTGAATTTATAGCCCAGTATTTAGTCTTAGCCTATGCGAATCAATATCACGAGTTAACTATTTGGTCTGATAATGTGCGCATTTTTGAAGTGTTAGCCGAGTTGGAATTATTGCCGGTAATGCAAGCTCAGCATTTAACTCAAACTTACTGTTGGCTGCGTGATGAGAATCATGAACTGACCTTACAGCAATTGCCCGGTAAATTACCGCAGCAAAGCGTGCAACCCAAAACTGATAGCGTCATTGAAATTTATAATAATATTTTACACATTTGATACTAAATGAAGTGGTTAAGATCGATATTTAGTTCTATAACTGTCTTATTGAACTGGTGTTATTTGATTAAGTTGGACTTTTAATGCTTCTGGCTCCGATACCTGAAAATGAGCATACTCGACTCGAAACGCTTCGAGGATTAAATATGCTCGATACCGCAGCTGAAGATCGCTTTGATCGTGTCACTCGGCTAGCAAAACGCTTATTTTCAGTATCGATTAGCGTGATAAGTTTAATTGATGCCGATCGTCAATGGTTTAAATCCTCACAAGGATTAGATGTATGCGAAACCCAACGTGATATTTCTTTTTGTGGTCACGCCATTAATCAGCATGGCATTTTCATTGTACCTGATACGCTAAAAGATCAGCGTTTTGCCGACAACCCACTGGTACTCGGGCCACCTAATGTTCGATTTTATGCCGGTTATCCATTAACTATGCCTAATGGCGTGATAGTCGGAACCTTGTGTATTATTGATGACAAGCCGAGGTCCTTTTCTAAAGATGATGAAGCAACTTTAGAAGATCTTGGCAATATTGTTATAGATGAGCTGTTATCGATTAAACAAAATACTTTGGATGCGTTAACGGGTATTTTTAATCGTCGCGGCTTTGAGTTACTTTCTCATAGAACAATGGCCCGCAGTGATAAGCTCGGCTTTAACACCTGTTTGATTTTTTTAGATTTAAATTATTTTAAATCTATTAATGACGCATTTGGTCATGAAGAAGGAGATAACGCATTAAAAATCTTTGCCCGTTTATTAGTCAGCAGTTTTCGTGGCTCAGATATTATTGCGCGATTTGCTGGTGATGAATTTGTGGTATTGCTGAGTCAAACTGATGAAACTATTGTCAACGATGTATTACACAGGTTCCAGCAGTCTGTTGAGCTGCATAACCAGCACAATGCTAAACCTTACCAATTAACTTACAGCAAAGGTGTGGTGCATCGACAAGCAAATCAGGCACTATCCTTGTATGAATATTTGGTTACTGTCGATAAAGCCATGTTTGTTGACAAAGCAAAACATCACCAGAAAAACGAAACGGTAACTAAATAGCCTGTTACTCATGAATGATGCTGAATTACTCGCCGATAATGGATATATCCTTGTGCTTAATCTTAGTAAAAGATGATGTCCTGTCACTACTATTATTTTTCATTTCAACTTACTCAATTATTAATTTATCTACACTCAGCAGATTACCTCTATTGATGGCCTAGCCTAATACCTAGTGAATTATAATGAATAAATTCATTATAAATCAACGATTTACTTTCAAGTGCTGTCTCAAGCGATACCAGCATAGCCAAGCCAATATTGGCATAGGGTATTGCCGCCTTAATGGCTTCTTTTTGCGGCAATTTGATAAGTTGGCGTAGCATTGAATACACACGCAGAAGAATAATAAATCCAAGCGCAATAACAGACGGCATTTAGTGATCGCTAAATGACTTTTTTGCCTTTTCATGCCCTCTGCTATTCCTAGTATGAGCATTAACAAAGTGGATAAGGTTTCGCAGGTCGCCTTAGGGACTTTTAAATCTGACTTGATTAATCCTGCACTTAAACTGAGGGCAAAAAGCCATCATAGTACTAAGCATGTTATCGCTTCTATCTGTTATAAACTATGGTGATGCTGCCTTGTAGTCATAACAAAGTGAAATATTTTAAATCAAAATGGCGCAGTAATATTGAATAAATCTAGGCTGTTATAGTTATTAATAGCAGATCTGTGAAGTACTGATCTATTAAGTATTGCTAGCGTATAGTATCGTTGAATAAGAACATAGCAATATTAATGGTAGAGCCTGTAATGAAAAATGAAATTGATATTCATCGTGCGTTAAAAGTGTTTAACAAAGTCACTCAATACGGCGAAAAACGTGCGCTTGAAGATGGTCTTAGTGGCCATGATTATTGGTTGTGTGGTATTAGTGCCCAAACGGATCACGATGGCTACACCATTACCTTGTCTGATGCTCAAGTTAGTTTAACGGTGTTTTTTCACAATAAGTATCAGTTCGAATATCCTACCAATGATGCGCTCGATAATTTTTTACGTCGATTTAATGACGTTGAAAATTTCCAAGCATCTTGAGTAAAGCATTAGGGTTATTAAGCACTTGTAACCTTACATCCTATATTTACGCCCATTGTTGCATTTCGATTAGGCGACTGTAAGTGCGTCTAAATTCAAATTGTAATGCCCCATCAATGTATAAATCTTCCAAGCTAAACCTGCTATTGAGGATTAACATCACTTTTTGATCGTATAGTTCATCAACTAAACTAATAAAGCGTCTGGTTGGATCATCCTCACTGGCATAGGACAGTTGTCGCTCGCCTGTGATGGTTGCTAGTGAACCATCTTCGGTGCCACGCGCTCTAATCCAGCTTCGTAGTTCTCCGCCTAATATCGGTACATCGCTGAGTAAGATATGGCTAAATTGTCCCGCGAGTTCAATATAATCTAATGCTGAGCGTGGGCTCTGGCACAAGGCTGAAAAGGTAAACCAAGCAAGCTGGCCGTGTATAGCCATAATGGCAATGTCTCTATGGCATACCTCAATTGAATGTGGCAGGTTTTTGAGACTCGCATGGGGTTGTGGGTATTGTTGACATAATTGTTGAAAAACAACGTCGGGCGCCATTGATGATGGTTGTTTTAGCCAAGGCGGTGTAGTCGTTAATATGTTGGCGTTAGCGTGTAAACGATGATCAATTTGACCATTTAAATGGATTGATTCGGTATATTGTAGAAGCAGATCAATAGTGGGTAAAAAACGATCGCGCTGTAATCCGTTTTTATACAAGTCAACAATCGGCACATTTGACGTTGCAACTAGGGTCACTTCTGACTGAAATAATGTCTCAAATAATCGCCCAAGTAAAATGGCATCACCTATATCAGATACAAAAAATTCATCGAAGCAAATGACAGAATATTTGGCTGCAATTTGCTTAGCGATATGAGCTAATGGATCGCGGATCCCCGATGTTTGATTTAATTGCTGGTGGATCATAGCCATAAAACGATGAAAATGAAGACGTAATACGGTTTTATTTGTTTCAGACTGCGGGCTATATAGGTACTGCTCAGACAAACTTTGATAAAACAGATCCATCAGAAAGGTTTTCCCACGACCAACATCTCCCCACAAATATAAACCGCGGTTTTTTTTGTTAATCGATAGACATTGCTGATAGAGCGAATCTAAGGCGAGTACTGCTTGCTGTTGCGCAGGATCATCAAGCATGTTTTGTTTAATGCGCTGCTGATAGGCTTGTAATGGCGACATAACACTTAAGCTAAATTGTTGAGCTGAGTAGTATACCATTAACTGTTGCCTTTATTATGGTGCGTATTTCCTTTAAGCTCTTGTGACAAAAATAACAATCTATTAACTCTGAGCGTGAACCCTGAGTATTAATCCTAACAAGGACCCAGACATGAATCATAAAAATAAGGGGATGACCTATATTGGTGCGGATATGGCATTAGAAGGTAATGTACGTATTCAAGGTCCTGCAATGGTTGCTGGCCACACTAAAGGTACTATTAACTCTACTGATCAAATCAAAATTGAGCTGGGAGGCGTGATTGAGGGTGACGTTTTTTGCCAAGAGATGCGCGTGTCAGGATTATTTAAAGGCAAGTTACATTGCAATAAGTTAATTATTGTCAGCTCGGGTATTGTAGAAGGTGAAGTGTCGAGTCATCAGATGGAAATTTATGATGGCGGTCAATTCATCGGTATGCGCACTAAAGGTCCTGATGCATCGCAGTTACCACAAGCTGAAGCAGAGCAATCATCACATCAACAGGCGCAGCAGGCTAGTGTTACTCATTCGGTTTTTTCTGGGCGTAAATTCACTTATGCCGCAGTTGCGACTATTTTGATTATTGCCGGCACAATATTACAACCAACCATTAGCTCGGCATTGAATCGTGGTCAAATATTGTCATCTGACAACAATCAAGCCAGCGTAGAACAATACTCACAATCAACTGCAACAGCAGAAGATGCTGAGGTCTTATTTCAAGATATAGATCAACAGACTTCATTTGTCGATCAAGCTGAAGCATTGATGGGGGCTGGTCAAAGTGATATTAATGTGGCGATGGAAGATTTACATGAACTCGCTAAAAGCAGTGAAGCTATGGGGGATAGCCAAACAGCGAGTGACGATGTCGAACAAATCGAGCCAGCGTTTGGCACGCCAGATAAGTAAGCATCTTTTTATTAAACCCATAAAAAAATGGTTTTATTAACCACAGTGTTTAGTGGAGTAATAAAACCATTTTATGCTGTTTTGATACAGCCAAATATTTCTATATTACTTATGGATTAATGCGAGTTGGCATACCTGTACGTTGCTCTAGCAATCGCTTTAATATAAATGAGTCAGTTTGTGGGTGAGCAACAAAGCGAGTGGTTTCTTTATCAAATGATAATGCTACTGGCTCAGTCGAATCAAACTCAGCTTGAGTGCGTGATAGCGGCTGATGAACTTCTAAATAACGATTACCATCAGGTTCTTCAGTCGCTTTAATGGGTTGGTTAATAAATTCAACACGAGTACCTACTGGCACGGTATTAAATAAATGTTCAATATCTTCATCGCGTAAACGAACACAACCAGAACTGACGCGTAAACCAATACCAAAGGTGGCGTTAGTGCCATGGATTGCATATAAGTTACCTACATACAGTGCGAACAAACCCATTGGATTATCAGCGCCTGCAGGCCATACTGCTGGTAATGTCACTCCTTTTGCTTCGTAAGATTTACGAATATTAGCAGTTGGTGTCCACGTTGGGTTTGCGCGTTTACGTTGAATGGTTGTTACCCACTTTTCTGGAGTGTCTTTACCAATTTGGCCAATACCAATAGGCAATACTTCAACAATCTTTTCCTTTTGGGAAATAATATAAACGCATTTCAGCGCTGTTTATCACTACGCCTTCACGTTTAGTGTTCGGCAAAATTAGCTGATGTGGGATTAATAAAGTGCTACCGGCTTTGGGTAAAAAGAGGGATCCACGCCAGGGTTGGCTTCTAATAAGTTAGTTAATCCGAGCTGAAATTTTGAGGCGATTTGTTCTAGGGTTAACTTGCCCTCAGGAACAACATAGTATTGATTTTCACCGACTAAATTGCTGCCTTTAGCAGGTAGACGATATTCAACAGCAGCACTCGAAAAACTGAGTACCATAGCCGTTGCTGCAATTAAAGTAGTGCGTAACGAATTCATCATAAGCGTTATATCATTCCAAAAACAGACGTTATACCAGTCAGACTACAATATCTTACCAAGTTTGACTATTTTGTACTGGTCATTAGTACATATTATTAGCGCGCATCCTCACTTATTACGCTTAATATTTCAACTGATTTTTTCCTGTTTCGTTATTTAAATCTTAAACGTTTAGTAAGCTGATGTAAGTTGTCTGGAGCGGTTGGCAACTGATGTTCTTTTAGCGCTAACTTATAACCTATTTGAGTGTCTATTTTGTGGAAGAATGACTCTTAAATGGATTTTTTATAAGACTTAAGCTTATGGGTATTTTATGCAATCGGCCTTAACACCGTAAGCGATGATGCACACTTTCAGCCTCTTTAATTAACGATGCTGGGTTACGCTCCTATCGCATCTAAAAATATGTATTTGGGATTTTTGCCTATATAGCTATCTCAGTATTTACCGAGGAAAATTGCAGTAAAAGATGTCCTCGATGAATCCCCAAAGTACGTACAAGACGACAGTAAAACCAGATACTAGTGAACATTTATTTAAATTAATGTTTATTTTTAATTTATATATCAATTGGTTATTTTTTTACTCTGCTTATTCCTCATCAAAATAAATTGTTGCACTTTTAGTTAGCATGCTAACCAGTTATAATACTTAGCATGCTAACTAAGTGGTGACTTAATATGATTTCTACAGAATTAGAGCGATTAAAAGAGCTACATCTTGCTGAGCAACTCGGCCGGTTACATCGATTATGGCGCACTGTCGCAGATGTTGAATTAATTCCTTTAGGCTTAACTCATCCTCGCTGGACCGCGCTGTGGAAGCTATTACGCTTAGGCGATAACGTCAGTCAAAAAGTACTCGCCGACGCGTTAGAAATAGAATTGCCATCATTAATGCGCACTTTGGGACAATTAGAAGAACATGGATATGTTAAAAGGCGTTGTTGCGATACTGATAAGCGAGCACGAATTGTCAGTTTGACCCCTCAAGGAACCGACATTCAGAAGCAAATAGAAGCACGGATTATGCAAATCCGTGCTGAATTACTCAATGGCATTAGTCATCAAGAATTAAATGAATTTGAACGTGTGATCAGTCTGATTAGTGCTAATGCTATGGCTAAGCTTAATCAGTCTGATGACCCTTTTAGTGAGAAGTAACATGACTCCAGATCAACAATTTGCCCGTCTCGTTAAAATATCGATTGCGATGTTTGTATTCGTATTCGGTTACTTTATGTTTGCCGATGCTGTCATGCCAATGACGCCACAAGCTATGGCAACACGGATGGTCACCAAGGTAACACCACAAGTCAGTGGAAAAATAGCCTCTATTAAGGTCGCAAATAACCAATTTGTGGCCGAAGGTGATGTGTTGTTTAGTATCGATTCAGCCTCTTATGAGTTAGCGGTTGAGCGAGCAACATTAGCCTTAGAGCAAGCAAAACAAGATAATGCAGAACTCGATGCATCGATATTAGCCGCCAAAGCCGACGTGCAGGCAAATCAAAGTAATGCACAGCAAAAAAGCAGCGAGGCAAAGCGTATTGATGCTCTTTATTCTACACGCGGTGTATCGCAGCAGTTAGCCGATCAAGCTCAAAATGATGCCGCAACCGCCGAAGCTAACTTACTTGCCGCTAAAGCTCGCTTAACTAAGTTAATCGTTAGTCGTGGGTTTAACGGCGCGGATAATTTAAAAGTTCGCCAAGCTCAAAATCATTTAGCTCAAGCCGAGTTAGACTTGTCATATACTCAAATTCGCGCAGATCAAAATGGGGTTGTCACTAACTTACAGTTAGAAGTCGGTAGCTTTGCAGTCGGTCAGCCTTTATTAGCACTCGTATCAGAAAACGTTGATATTATTGCTGATTTCAGAGAGAAAAGTTTACAAGGTATTGAGCCACAATCAATTGCGCTGGTTTCATTTGATGGCCAACCTGGCCATTTATACTCGGCTAAAGTGAGTTCTGTTGATGCAGGTGTGAGTGCCGGACAATTTGATGCCAATGGCCGCTTGGCAGATCCCCAAGAGTCGGTGCGATGGGTCCGTGATGCCCAGCGCTTACGTTTACATTTAGAGCTCGATCAACAAGCCGTTAGCCTATTACCTGCAGGGGCTCGCGCCACGGTGCAATTGGTGCCCAATAGCAGTTTTCTCGGTTTTTTGGCCAAGGTACAAATTAAAGTCATTAGTGTGCTGCACTATATTTATTAAATGAAGCATTAACTTCAATCATTATTTCCCTAATCCATACTTATAGCTGGTTACCACTTTTTAGTGTTGACTGAACAAACCATTTATTAGGGTGGGTGATTTAGGGTGCCGTATTCTCTCCAATGCGAAGGTATTTTTACATGTTGCTACGCCACAGTCCTTTGACTACAAACGATTTACGTCAATGCCTTCGCATTGCAACAGGCGCAACGCTTGGGTTTGCTATTTGTAAATTTTTCGACCTAAGTTATGGAGTATTTTTTACTGTAACCCCAATGTTACTGTTGGGTTTAGTACCAGTGATGAATGCCCATGCAATGCGGCAACTATTAGCATCATCGGTGATGGCTGGAATTGAGGTGGGTATTCTAGGTGGTTTATTTGGTACTCATCCAGGCATGATCTTGCCAATTGTGTTTATACTTTTTCTGTATCGATTTGCGGCAATGTCACGAGGCAGTTTGTTTTTGTTCGGCGCTAACGGGGTGATCAGCTTAAGCATTATGCTGCACTTTGCCAGTTATCCGAGTGTCGATATTAATAATCTTATTTTTAATAATTTTTGGGCGACGGCAGCATCTGTCATCATTGCTTACGCTATGACCGCTCTTTGGCCAGATGTTGAACCACGTCCGCCAATGGCATCGGTTGCTAAAGCTTCTAATCGTATGCGTCATGAAGCATTACTCGGTGCATCAATTGCGACAGCATCATTTGTGGTTTTTCAGGTATTTAACTTGCGAGACTCTATGTCAGCTCAAGCCACCACCTTATTATTGTTATTCCCCATGCATTGGAATGGTGCACTCGGCTATGCCCGCAAGCGTGCTATCGGTACCCTGCTTGGAGTGACCTTTGGTTTACTAGGGCAAGGGTTACTTTATGATTGGTCTGGGCAACTGATTTTTGTCATACCGCTATTGTGGATAGGCTTAATGTTATTTAGCCAAGTGCATGTGAGAGAGGCGAGTGGCTCAGGAGTGGGGTTTGGCGCCATGACCACATTAGGCATACTATTTGGCCAATATTTAACCCCCAATAACGATCTAGTATTTAGTGCTTTGTATCGAGTCAGTAGTATTCTAGTGGCAATAGTGGCAACTTTATTATTGTGTTATTTAGTGCATCGCTTATTGAATCAATTTGCAGCGACTCGATTTGGTTGAACGATAGATGTGTGCGGTAAATCGATCTAATTTGAGTATATTCGTTTATCGATATTATTCAGTAGTTAATTGATGATTTTAGCTGCAGCGTGCGGTTAGTTTTATAGACATAATTACTATAGACATTTGTTATATAAATGCTAATAGTAATGGATGGTATATAAAAAGGACTTAACATAATGAAACAAAATACTATTATTTTTAGCTTAATATTGAGCTTTCTCGCTTTCGCCCCATTTAAAAGCCAAGCAAATCAATTGCCTGAGTGTAACACTTCTGAATGTATTGAATACTTTAAAGCCTATCGAATTTTAACTAAACGAGGCCATTCCTCAGCGATGGCCATGTTAGCTGAATTCTATTATACCGGTTATGGTACCGATAAAGATTTAGACATGGCGTTAAAATGGTACCGACGTGCAGGTAAATATGGCGTACTGGATGCAAAATATAAAGCGGGCGTTTTGTATTTACAAGATACTCCTTTGAAAGATGTCGATGAAGGTGTTGAGTTTTTAAAGTACGCATCAAAGATGGGCCACTCTCAATCATCGTATTTATTGGGTAAAATGTATTTAGGTGGTGGCATGGTAGAACAAGATTTGGCACTTGCAGATCAATACCTTGCTAGAGCTTATGAAGAAAAGAATCTTGCCGCCAGAAATTATGGGCAAGTACTTTATCTGCATGAATCTACTAAAGATTTACCTCTGAGCAATCTTTATGCTTTAATTTCAAAAGATGTTGTCACGTTAACCCCTGAGAAAACGGGTTCAAATGAGCAAACTGCAGCGATCATTTTTCCTCAAGGTGAAATGGAAACCATTGACGTACAAATGGATACATTTGAAGACATGTTTGGCTCGCATATCACACAGTTGAACCACATGATCCCTGACACTTCAAAAGGCACTGGATCTAATATAGCCGGACAAACATGTGCAAAAATGTGGGGATGTAGTAGTGAAGGTGACGGTCAACGAATCCAGGATGTCATGTTATCTGATTGGGGCTTAGAAACACTTCAATTCAGACTTGAAGGTTCAATATTTATTATAAAATAATAGCTGAGCTAAATAGAATAATTAGTTTCAATGACAAACGCGTTATGTTGCTAGTATGACTAATGACAGAGCAATTGCAGATTGTCATTAATGTCATAATTAACACATTAACAAGCAGTTTGATCAGCGTTTATTTAACGCTGATATAAAAAAGTGACTCGTTTTGCATAAGCAAGAGTCACTTTTTTATTTTACAAACGTCATAATGAATATGTTTTGCAATAGATTATTGCCAGCCAATTTTCCACTGTTGCGGATCTTTAAGGTTGCGCCAGTCAATAGCAAACTCTTGTGCATTCATTTCTGCCCTTATGATGCATTCAATGACGTTTTGCTGCTCGTCATATTCCACTTTACTGATGCTAAAATGCTTCAGTTTCTGAACCACGTTCACCTTGGTCCATTTGCTATTGAGTAATTTCTTAGGATGAATTGGGTTCATATTCGTTCTCCTATTCTCAGTATTTCGATGCCCATATGAATATTCATGTTATGACTCATGACGAACCTAATCAGTACTGGTGTTAATCATTGTGAGAGTGACTAACTAATAACTGCTGCAATTGGCTTAGATCATTGATAATAATATCGGCGAGATGTTGATATTCGCTATCAACCCCATGATTAATAAAACAAGCTATCATGCCGGCATTGTTAGCTGCCTGAATATCATATAAATAGTCGCCGACATAGATAATATGTTGCGGCGAAATTTGCCATTGAGTTGCTATCGCTAGCAGTGCATCCGGGGCCGGTTTTGCTGGATAATCTTCTCTGGTCAATACGTGATTGATGGCGATATTATTCTGTTTTACTTTCATAGCACTGGCGGCAAGGCTATTACGAGTCACTATAGCTGTGGGGAGTTTTGCCGCTTCAATAGCATTAATCAGCTCTGCCATGCCTTTAATCGGTTTGGCATTGATTGCATCTTGGTATTCATGATCAAGGATAATCTGATTGGCGCTGGCTTGAGTGTCTTTGCAGCTTAACTCGTCGACATATTTAAGGAGATCGATACTATCAGGACAACCAATTTGCTGACGAATTAAGTTAAAGTCTAAACTGGATTCAACTAAGGTACCGTCTAAGTCAAAAATAATACCTTTAATTTGCATTGGTAAATTCAATTAATACCCTTATCTAATTTATATTTATCGGTTAAATTGCATTGAGTGTAACTCAATTAAAAACGGACCTTGTTGTTTTTGTGCCACTAAAGCCAACCCGATCAATGTCATTAAAATCTAATGCTGGTGCATTTGCAACCTTACGTCCCCTGAAGTTAACGGTAAAATCAGCAGGGATAAAAGTATGTTGCGTTAGCGTATTTGGGCGAGTGGTAAAATTCGCTACATACGCTTCACCATACGATAAGTTGGGTGATTTTAGGCGTATTTGATAGGTTTTACCATCGCCTTTAACTGTGAGACTAAGCTCTGATTGATCGATAATTGGATGCTTATAATTCGACTCTATCGATGCGAACCCGCCATTGTTTTCCAATGACACAGACCCTGTAAATAACAACACTTGCTGGTTAATTTCAACTTTGCTTTGTGAAATACCGCCCATTACAGTGTCATTATTGATTAACCATTTTGTAAAGTGACTCGGATCAGTAAAATGAAATAACATATTATCCTCACTGGCACTCCATGCGGGTTGGCCAAACATTAGTAAAATTCCTGCGACAGTTCGAATACCTATTGGTACTTTTCGGCTAATATGCCCGTCCTGTGTATTGAGTAATACCATCATATACTCCTATTCATTATCGTTCGATATATCGCTCCAAAGGCCATAAAAAAATGGCTTATCAGGGTGAGGGATAAGCCATAAAGGGTCTTACGGAGGATAATGTTACTTACTGCATCGGGTCTTGCTACATGGGGTCTAACGTATCGGGCTTTGGTCTACCAGGTGTCATCTAACGGTTTAACTATTATTTATTACGCGTGCTATTCATTTTAGGTTCACTTATTTTGCCGTTCTTTTTCAATGCCAGATCCTTCCCATCTGGGGGAGAGTTATATTCGACAAGTTGGGATCTTGTCAGTACCCTTGGTATAGGTTTTATTAAGTGGCTATTTATCTTCGATGATGAGCAATCATATCAACAGATGATAGACCTGAGGGACAAGATATTTTGGACGTAAACGGTGGGTTATCGACTCAGTCAGCCGCGCTTACCTTTAGTGTGGTAAGCATTAATTTATTTAATTTTATTGAACCGCCTTATGCTTTTTATGATTTTGAAAATATCTATAGTGATAAACAGTGGCAAAAAAAGTGTGCCTGGTTAAGTGATTTTATTAACCAATCTCAAGCTGACATTATTGCTTTTCAAGAAGTGTTTAGTCCCGATGCCTTAGCTGTGCTGACTAAGTCTCTGGGGTATGAATATTTTGTGGCACTAGATTTACCTGAAGTGGTGAGTGACTATGTGTATCGAAGTCCAGTCGTGGCGATTGCATCTAAGTATCCTATTATCGATTCGGTTAATGTCGTGCCAGATCCGCAATGGGTCAATCAATTGGGTTTAGCTGAGTCATTTAGTTTTAGCCGTAAACCACTTCGAGCAACCATACAGTTACCTATTTTTGGGCCATGTGATTGTTATGTTATTCATCTTAAATCTAAACGTAGCGGTGTCAGTCGCGACGATATCAGTGAAAGTGGTTTACATGGTGGTGCAGATTTTGTTGCAAGGCAAGTGCTTGGGCGCTGGGCATCGAGTTTACAGCGAGGCAGTGAATCGGCATTGTTGTGCCATCAAATGTTAATGAGACGACAACAAAGTCAGCAACCTTTTATGTTGATGGGGGACTTTAATGACACTATGGGTAGTGAACTCTTAGCCGCGTTTAATAATCAATTACGAGTGTTTCGCAGTGATATTGAAGACCCTGTGCTGGCTAAGTTAGGCGAAACGTCATTGATGGCTGAATTACACCAAAGCAGTTTGTTTGACAGCTATGAGTTGTTTATTGCCGCCACCAAGTGTAATGCGACCTTGGCCCAAGATGAGTTTGAATCAAGCGCATTAGTTGATGAGCAACCCCATCCGGTCAGACAGCCGACACATTACTATGGCAACAGTGGTTCTGTGCTTGATTACATATTAGTATCGAGTGAGTTTAATCCAACTCAGCAACAAAATCTTGCTCATATAATTGATTATAAAACGTTTGATCGCCATCTCGTTCGACCTGACTATGAACGCGATAGTGACAGTACAGACCATGCACCTGTGATGATGAGTTTTAGCGTACGCAGTTAATGATATTTATTATGTAATTTATCAAATGTTATAAAATCCACTGGCTCAGTATAGAGTTGTTTTATTGAGCTAATAAAAAAGCGCTGATATTTATCAGCGCTTTTTTGTATTCACCCCATGGCTTCATCATTAAATGACTAATCCATTGATTGTTATTACTACTAGAGTAGCGGTTACTGCAATAGCAGTTTTATTTTTACGCAGCGCTGCTCTTCTTGACGGGTTTCAAGTAGGGCGCGGCGCGCGAGTTGTGATAAACCTGTTTGCGTATCTAGGACATCACTAATTGCATTAATGTTGCCTGCACTGCACTGCGTCGGGATCAGTGCCGCGGCAAAACTACGCATAAATACTGGTCCTTTATCGTCCATTAACGGTAGGTTAGCAAAGCGTTGTTCTGCGGTCGCCGCACTTAATAGTTTTTTGCTCCGCAGGATAGAGGTTAAACATCGCAATACGGATCTTAGAGAAAGGCATAGTGTCATTATTCTCAATGGTATTTAACCATTGGCGTTTAAGCGCTGATTGCGGACGGATGGCTTCAGCTGCAATGGCTGCTTTTTCGCCGGAGTCAGATTGATCAAGATGTTTTTCTTGAGCAAGTAACGCTTGAGCGTCACCATAATCATAGCGGTTTAACTGGCGGATCATGGCCCAGCGCAAGTCTTGATCTATGCTTAACCCTTTAATATGGCTTTTACTTTGCAGTAAAGATTGAATATGTTTTAACGCCTCACCGTGACTAGACAGGCTAATATAGGCATCGAACCAACGGCGTTGGAAGTCTCGGTTACGGTAGCTTTCCATGCTCATACGCAAGCTCATTTGGCTTAATGCCTTTGATATTTTGCTGTTGTAACTTGCATGCATGGGCGCCATAAGATCAAGATAGTTTTTGGCTTGCTGAAGATTACCAAGCACTTGACCTAATATGGTGTAATCTTTTTCCAGTGGTGCATTAATTAACGCGATATTTAAGAACTGTTCCATTGATGTATTACCATCAATGACGCTGTCCCACATACTTTGCCACAACATTGAGCGTAATAACGGATCGCTCACTTGGCCTAGAGACTGCTTAGCGGTATTAAATGAACTCGTGTCTAACTCAACTTTTACAAATCCCCAGTCGTCATAGTTTGGATAGACTAAATCAGGGCAAACCTCACCGATTAACTGATCAACTTTGGTGTAAGCGCCTTTATAGGTAACCGCGATGATTTGTTGTTTTTCAAGTTCGTACCTGTTTTTGTTAAATAGCCCAATTTGAACACGTTGCTCGCGTAGTGTTGGAAATTGGCTATCTGTTGTTTGTACTAAAGCGAATGAGTTAATTTGTCCACCTTGGCAGGTGAACTGGGCTTTGATGGTATTGACCCCTGCGGCATATAACCATTCTTTGGTCCATTGGGATAAATCTCGACCACTGGCAGTAGCTAGACTATTGATAAAGTCATTGAGCTCAGCATTTTGATAGCTATATTGTGTAAGATATTGGCTTACACCACGGCGAAAAATGTCTTCACCGAGCAAGTGACGTAATTGCTTAATGGTTGATGCGCCTTTTTGATAAGTAATGGCATCGATGTTATCAAAGGCATTTTTGCTGGTGGCCACAGGTACTTCAATAGGATGGGTCGTGACTAAGCTGTCTTGATGGTAAGCTGCCTGCTTACCTTTAGCATAAAAGCTACGCCATGCATTGCTAAACTCGGTTGCTTCGCTGGTAGCAAGGGTGCCCATAAACGAGGCAAAGCTTTCATTTAACCATAAGCCATTCCACCACTTCATTGTCACTAAGTCGCCAAACCATTGGTGCGCCATTTCGTGCATGATAACGCCGGCCAACCGTTCTTTTTGTTCAGCTGTCATTGCGGCATTAAATAAGAAACGGTCTTCTGAAAAGGTAATTGCCCCAGCATTTTCCATTGCACCGT
This sequence comes from Shewanella vesiculosa, assembly GCF_021560015.1. Classification (NCBI taxonomy): domain Bacteria; kingdom Pseudomonadati; phylum Pseudomonadota; class Gammaproteobacteria; order Alteromonadales; family Shewanellaceae; genus Shewanella; species Shewanella vesiculosa. The sequence goes on from NZ_CP073588.1 coordinate 4,446,392, forward strand.
AAAGGAAGTCGGGCACCAATACTTGGTCGTATTTTTTAAACGGGTATGCAATACCAAAGTAGCGATCAAAAAAGTCTAACCCTTGTTTGGTGTAAGTAAACCAATCTTGTGGTGAAACTTGATCTGCTACTGATTGACGCGAAAACAAGCGCATTGGATAACGGCCTGAGTTGTCTTCCCAAACATGGTAAGGACCAGCGTGCATAGAAAAGTTATAGGGGCTCAACTTAGGCGTGGCAGGGAAGGTCCATAAGTTGGTTTCACCTTGGTCGACGATATTGGTTTCACGCATAGCACTGATCACTTGCCAGTCTTTGGGGGCATGAACATTGATTTGATAGCTGGCTTTAAGGTCGGGTTGATCAAATACGGCAAACATTTGCTGAGCGGCAGCAGGTTCAAAATGCGAGTACAAGTAAACTTTACCGTCTACGGGATCGACAAAACGATGTAAGCCTTCACCATTGGTGCTGTGCTCACGAGTAAATTCGACTTCTACGGTATTGTGGCCATCTACTAGTAGGCTTTGATTTAGTACAATATAAGCACCATTGTAATTAGGATATACCTTAGTACCGTTAATGATAAATTGTTTGATATTGGCTTTATTAAGGTCGAGCGTAAGCGCTTTTGGCACTCTGCTTAAGTCAAAGTTAACAACTGATTTTGCACTGAATTGACTGTGTTCACTTAGAAAGAAAGTTAGCTCATATTGCGCATTTGATATCACACTGGACCTAGCTTGCGCTTGTTCTTGGCTAATGTAGGCTGAGCCATCCCGTTGAAAGGCGGTGGTGGATATTGAGCTGCTGCAGCTAATAACGCTAGCACAACATAATGCGATGAGACTGGTTTTAATAACCCGAGGACTAAACAATTCAGTGGATAACAATTTCACGTTAGTGTTCCTAACTTATTATTAGATTAATGAAAAAGCCGACAACAATGTCGGCTTTAATGCTATAGGTTGTGACTTATAAACCTAAAAATGACTTTGATTTCATTTTACGGATTTCTTTTTCATCAGACCATTCAATTAAACCTGTTTCAAGATCCATTAAACGCATGGTCATCTTGTAATAAACGTCTTTGGTACTACCATCTTGCTTAACAATGCTCGACAAGTTGCCATAAAGCATATATTGTGCGCCAATTTGGCGACCAAATTTAATTGCAGTAGATGGATCGACCATGCCCGCATTGTTTTGATAATCGAGTTGTTTGCGAACAGTATCAACCTTAGTCATATCAATAAAACGGAACTTACCAGAGCGTAATAGCTTGTTACTAATGCTATCGGTTACCGATTCAGTATCAATATGCTCAGAAGTTTTATTTTTAATTTTATCCACAAATACAATCGGACGGTTGCTCTGCGTCATTACCACCACTGGTGGGAATGCCATCATGCTGTCGACCATTTTAGCTGCAATAGCTTGAAGATCGGTGGAGCCGAAGTTCTCGTTAACGGTTTCAACTTCAGTAGCGTCGCCATACTCTACTTTAGATTGACAGGCGCTCAGCCCCATCACTGCTGCGAGTATCAATATCAGTTTCAAATTTTTCATAGTAAATTCCATTAGTGATGAGTGACAGTTGATATGTAATTATCGTTTATCAGATTATTATCGAATAAAAACGGGTACGATTTCCAGTCTCTATTGCCCAAATTAATGTTGTACGGTTTGCTGTTACGTCAATTTTTACATTTTTACTGTTATCTAGGTGAATATTATAGCTGCCAGCGTCGATAAATTGTCGGGCAATTTGAGCTTGCCGTGGCAGCGTGAGCCAGCTTCTACGATCAGCTTGCTCAGTGATAACATTAAATATTTGCATCACCATCGCAGCAGCATCAACTTGATTATTGGCGCGTTGGTCACTGTTTTGTACGCTACGGTTCATTTGGTATTTAGCATAAACTCTTGCCGCTTGACGAAACAAGGCTGCGGGTAAATCTTCTTTTAATGCATTAATGGCTAACGCATCAATATTGGCAATGGCTTGCGCGGTCAGTGGCGCATCAAGCCCTTGAATTTGGTTATTATTCGCTAATGGATGTTGCGGTAAGTAAGTGGCTAATGAGGCTGATTGTATATTACCGTTGATGGGGAAAGGAACCGTAATACTTTGTTTTTCAGGTACAAAGCCTTTTTCAATAATAAAGATTACTTGCCCCTGACCCGCAGTGGGTAATGTCGCCTCTCCCCAGCGCCGTTTAAACTCATCATATTGAGGCATGCTTAATTGTTTGGCTAAACGGACCAAGTCTTGTTGGAGAAAAACATTATCTGGGGTAATTTGCGCCGCTTTTCGGTAATCAATAAAGGCATCGTTAGGTTCGTTAGCCAGTTCGTGCAATAACCCCGTGGTGTAATAACTGTAAGCATTGAGAAACGAACTCGTCACATTTCCAGCTTCTTTACCTAACCGCTCCACTTGATCATCGATGACGCCATTAGCCATATCTTGCACTGACTTTTGTGATTGTTGATAGCGTGCTTGCTCAAGGCTTTGCAGCTCATTGCTGCGGCGGACTTCTACTAATGCACCTTGAATATCGCCGCTGAATAAATAATTAAGCGCCTGATATTGATGTAGCATGATGCGCTCATAACCTGGACCTCGATATGGAATCGCATTATCGTTTAGTAACAGGCTGCTTGCACCTGCGCCTAACTTGCTGGCGCTAACGATGGCTTTGTCATCAAATCTTTGATAAGCATCAATGGCTTGTTGGTAGTAGGTTTTACTGCGAGTAAAATCGCCCGCAACTTGCATAATACGTCCCGATTCTTGGGCATAAAGTAAGCCATCATTGCCGCTGATATTATTGGCTAAATCGGTGATATTTGCTGCTGGAGTCTCGCTGTTGAGCTGTTGTTTAAATGGAGCAATTTGCGACGGGTAATTAACAAATACACTGTTAAAAGCGCAACCGGATAGGCTAAGGCTGAGAATTAACCCAATACAGAATGTTCTTAACATTGTGTCACCTGGATCTTGGTTGCCATCAGATTGACCCGTTCAAGTAAGGTTATGCCTTGTAAATGGTCATATTCATGTTGAAAAATACGGGCAACAAAACCCGTTAATGTTTGTTGATGTAACTGGCCATCTAGTGACTGGAATTGCACTTTAATTTCGCAATGTCGTGAAATCGATAGCCGCTGCCCTGGGATCGATAAACAACCTTCAACTCCAACTTCAGTCGCAGCCGATGTGGTTAATATCTGTGGGTTTATGACCACAGTTGGAGCCATTAATGGGGCATCGGGATAACGTTCGTTGGGATTTGACGCCATAATGAACATGGCCGCTTTACTAAACACTTGCGTTGCCGCAATACCAACACCGTTTGCGTTTAGCATAGTGCTAAGCATATTATCAGCTAAAGTGCGTAACGCTTGGTCAAACACCGTCACGGGTTCAGCTTTTTGAGTCAATATCTCTTCGCCTGTCGTGGCAATGCTGAGTAATGGCTTTAGCTGCATAAGTGACGGCTGTCCTTGTTGTTTGTGTTAATGACGATCGGCATTAATCTATTTTTCAAATCGTGATTGCTTCACATATAGCGACTTAAAAATGTTACAACTTACTCATAATATCTTCAATTTCACCCATAATTAACTGATTCTCAATGAGAGTCTAGCCACATAGTTGGGCGTCGAATCTATAGTGCGACTTATCATTTTTCCTAGAGATGTACTTTACTGTAAAGAGTTAGTAATGCGGCGGAGGTGTCTCTTCAGCTGGAGACGCCATGTTACTTGGCTCAATAGAATGCAGTTTATTTACCATTAATAGCATTTGCTGTTGTTGTCTGGCAACTAATGCATTGAGTTTTATCACTTCTTGGTTTAACTCTTCAATAGAGATATCTTGAAATGATAGTTTCATTTCAAGATCATCAATTTTTTGCAAAATGCTGTCCATGTAGACCTCTTATTAATTAATTACTGCTGCCAATATTCAACTAAACCTTGGCTGCTAATACTGACGATTGAGCCAGGTGCTGGCATAGTGGCAGAGTATACTACAGCCCCTCTATTTTGGGTGTTTTTACTCAATTGAACTTGCCAATGTGAAACTTGTTTACCCGAGTTAATTTGCCATAAAAAGATTTCTCTTGATGGCGTTCCTGTGAGTAATTGCTGATCATTATTGACAAAACGAGCCGTTGAAAAGTTCATTTGGCGTCGATTAATATCCAGATGACTAATGAGAATGCCTGTATCTGATTGCCACAGGGTGGCGTTACCTGTTATATCGCTGGCAAAACTGAGTGATGCTGAGTCATTAATTAGCACTTTCGTCACCCGGGAGCTCAACTGCCATTGTTGCTGTGGCTGGCCAGTTTGAGTTTGCCAAAGAATCACCTTGCCATCATTATCGCCACTTAATGCGCTGTTACCATCGGCACTAATTGAAACACTATTAACCTTTTCTTTGTGGGCTAAAAACTGGATGAGTCGCGATTTTTCTGGCGACAATGACATTACAGATCCATCGACTAAACCAACGAGTGTTTGCCCTGTATTGGCGATGGCGACACTTTGGGCATAAGAGGGTAATGACCACCATCCCACTGAAGACCCATCGGTTAAGCGCCATATGGCTAAGGAATGGCTACTAATTGTTGCGGCATAAAGGTTATTAGCAGATATTGCAGTGTCAATAACATTACTGGTATTTTGTTGCTGCCCTTGGAACCACTGATAAGACAGGCTTGAATGGCTGAGGTCCCATACTTGTACTCCGTTATGGGCTGTGCTTACTAAGGCGATGGTGGCATCGTTTGACAAGCTTGCACTGTAACTGGCATCGGTCGTGATAACGTGTACTTGAGTTGGGCTAGGTTGGCATGCAGATAGCAGACCTGTTAGGACGAGTGTTGAACAAAAAAGCAGCATTGAAACGCGTGTCATGAACTTGCTCCTTGAATTATTGTCCTAAACCTTGTCATATAAGGTTTACCCAATGGTATAACCGTTTTAACTAGTATAAAGTGGCAAACGAACATGACCACTTAAACATCTCATTGATTGAATGTATTAAGGTTATTGTAACCACTAAAGGATGCTGAGGAAGCTTTAATGAAATCTATTTACAAATTATCGTTAGTTGCATTAGCCGTTGTTGGCCTTACTGCGTGTAATGAAGCACAAGACGTTGCTCAAAAGAAAGTTGAATTAACAACTGACGTTCAAAAAGAAGCATATAGTGTTGGTGGTTCAATTGGTAAGTACATGTCTGGCCACATTAAAGAACAAGAAGAATTAGGTTTTACTGTTGACCGTAATATGGTGATTAAAGGCTTTAGCGATGGCTTAGGCGAAGAAATGCTGTTAACAGAAGAAGAAATGCAGACTGTATTGCAAAATCTAGATAAAAAGTTAAATGACAAACGTTTAGAGCAAGCTGAAGCTTTAGCGGCTAAATCGATTGCTGAAGGCAAAAAATTCTTAGAAGAAAACAAAGCTAAAGAAGGCGTAACGACTACTGAGTCTGGTTTACAGTATGAAGTATTAGAGCCAGGTACCGGTGAGAAACCAGCAGCTGAAGATACTGTAGAAGTACATTATCGTGGCACGTTAATTGACGGTACTGAGTTTGATAGCTCTTATGCTCGTGGTGAAACGGCTAAGTTCCCATTAAACCGCGTTATTCCTGGTTGGACTGAAGGCGTGCAGTTAATGCCTGTAGGCGCTAAGTACAAGTTTGTTATCCCATCAGAACTTGCTTACGGTGAACGCGACACGGGTACTATTCCTGCTAATTCAACACTTGTTTTTGAAGTTGAATTGGTTTCAGTAGAAAAAGCACCGGCACCTGCTGCAGATGCTAAGTAATATCATCTATAGTTCAGTCGCTCAGTGATTGACATTTTGATAGTAAAAAGGACGCTTCGGCGTCCTTTTTGTTTACATTGAACTTGGCTTGAAGGTGTTTATCTTAGATCTAAATAATTGCGTCATTCAGTCTGCCAATGTTGCGCTATGTTAGGCGTATCAAATGTCGTAATACTGATGCCATGACGCCAATAATAGCGCTGATATAACAGAGACGCTTAATTTATAATGATTGCCTAAGCTTACGAATAAATGCAAATGCCAGATTACCGTTAAATTATCGTCAGGTTATAGCCATTTTAAGCGGTAAAATAGGTACATTTGTAAGGCAATGAGTGCAAATAATCCGCCACAGAATGCTGCAAAAGCCCAGTTTGATTCCGCACCAGGAATGCCACCAATATTGACGCCTAATAAACCGGTTAAAAATCCTAATGGCAGAAATACGGCCGAAATTAAAGATAAAAAATACAGTCTTTGATTCACTTGCTCGGATTGTTGCGATTGTAGTTCTTCTTGGGTGACGCTGGCGCGGTCGCGTATAGCATCCAGATCCTCAATCACTCGAATCAGCGTTTCATGTATTTCACGAAGACGGACTTTGTCATTATGGTCAAATAATTCGCTGGTTTCTTGCAGCATTCGAGAAAATGCTTCTCGTTGTGGTGCAAGGTAGCGACGCAATACTACGGTCTGTCTGCGCAATTCTGCAATGTCGGTGCGCAAGCTCTTGTTCACTTGAGTCACAACACGTTCTTCTAGTTCATCGAGCTGTTCTTCAAGCTTGCCAATAAACTCTACTTTGCGTTGCGTTAGGCGTTCGCAAATGGCCATGATAAACGCCGCGCTATCAATTGGGCCCTTACCTTGAACGATTGCATCGGCAACATCAATTACGGATTGTAGCTGGCGCTCGCAAGTTGAAATGATTTTGGATTCTTCAGCGTAGATCCGCACAGCAACCATGTCTTCAGGATCTGAGTTAGGATTTAAATTAACCCCACGCAGCGCCAGTAAGATACCTTTGTCTGAGCTTAATACTCGCGGGCGAGTATCAGTAGCCAAGAGGGTATCCCTCTCAACTCTATCTAAGCCAGAGTTGAGGATCCATTTACGCGCTTTAGGTTCGCGGTAACGCAGATGTAGCCATAACAGACCATCAGCAGGTTGCCATTGTGCTATTTGTTCCTCAGTCAATGACTGGCCTGCATTGGGCCCCGTTAGCAACAAACTGTATATAAAACCATTATTCATTATAAGAGAGTCCATGTGATCACTATTGTCATAATTTACGCTACTTTTTAATCTTGCCCAAGTTTAAAGCAATCTTATAAAATGAAATCCTTTAGTTATCGTATATTTAACCATCAAACACATTATTCGGTCTGCTAACTAGCAGCGGAGTCGCCGATCATCGGTTAAAATAGAAAAAATACTAACAAAAAAGAGTTCTAGTATGGAATATCAATTTCGTCGTAACCGCCTAGAAGGCACGGTATTTGCTGAATTTAGTATGGATCATGAAGTGTTAGGCAGATGGTTTGCAGAAGAGCTTGGTGACGACAAGAGCAAAACGATTCATATTCTAACGCAGATAGCATTAATCAAATCTGGGGCCCTAAACCACATGCGAGATGTCGGTGGAGAATTAACCATCGATATTGACTCTGAGCAAGTGAGAGTATTTGCCAGTGTGATTGATTTTGAGGAAGAGCACTTATTAGAAGACTCTATGAGCCTGTACAATGCGGAATCTGAATCTTATTGTGGTCTTGAAGATTTTGAGTCAGTACTGGAGAGTTGGTTAGCATTTATTAACGATAAATAATCATGTCTTAATTCTCGTTGATGTTAACTAACAACAAAACCAGGTTTAAATGGCTTTGTTGTTAATTGTTAATGGTGATTTAAACTTTGATAGTGGGCTAATTATTAAGGTAGCGAACTGCCATTTCTGTCCGTGATTTTGCATTGGCTTTACGCAGTAAATTTTTAACGTGTACTTTGACCGTGCCCTCGCTGATGTGTAAATCCTCAGCGATCATTCGGTTACTTTTACCTTCTGCCAGTTGTTGTAATATTTGTAATTCGCGAGGGGTCAAGGTTTCTACCCAGCTGTTGTCGTCAATAGCGCTCTCTAATTCATAAAGATAAGCTTCTACTTCATTACTGATTACCCGATGGCCTAGCATGGCGTTTTTGAGTTGATCTAACAATAAATCAGGCTCAGTGTCTTTGAGTAAATAACCATCGGCACCAGCGCGTAGCAGTCGAGTGACATCTTGTTTAGCATCAGAAACCGTTAAAATAACAATTCTTGCTGTCACTCCCTCTTGACGCATCGCATTAAGAGTATCAAGGCCAGACATGCCTTTCATGTTCAAATCGAGCAAAATAATATCGGGTTCATTTTCGGCCACAGCGGTTAGTGCTTCTAGTCCCGTGCCGGTTTCACCAAAAAGGCTGAAGTCACTGTCTGAGGTGATTAATTGACAAATACCACGACGTAATAACGGATGGTCGTCGACAACAAGTACAGAATACGGCTTACCCATTTAAAGGCTCCTGTTGAGGTGGAAAGCTCAGCGTAACAGTAGTGCCACCAAGCTGGTTACTATTGAACGATACTATCCCATTCAGTTTGTTGGCGCGTTCATGCATGATACCAATACCAAAGTGTTGATCTCGTTCTACTAAATGTGTCACACCGATGCCATCATCACAAATTGAGATAGTAATCATGCCCTTGTCGGTTAACTGACAATCTATCACTATATGCTCAGGGGTAGCGTGTTTTATTGCATTTAATGTCGCTTCACGAATTAATTGCAAAATATGAATGTGCTGTTTTGCTTCAAGTAAGTGCGCTGATAGTTTGTAATTCAATTGGATATCAATTTGGCTTTGATGGCGTAACTGATCCAACATTACGTCGATAGCTTGCGGTAAATTAGGTTCTTTAATGGTTAACCTAAAGGTCGATAACAGTTCACGTAATTGAACATAAGCCGTACTGACACCTTCGTTTATCTCCATCAATTGGGCTTCTACTTCTGGGCTTCTACATGAGTCATTGAGGCTTTTGCGTAATAAACTGACTTGGATTTTTAAAAAAGATAATAATTGCCCAATTGAGTCGTGTAGTTCTCGGGCAATCACAGCACGCTCTTCGAGTAGCGCTAATTGTTGGCGTTGTTCACTTGCATTATGGATGGTAATAGAGCGCGTTAACATCATGGCGAAGTTTTCAAACAGTAATCGGTTAACTGGTCGATTAGATATCACATCCAAATAGCCCAATTGAGTCTTTTCTATTAATAATGGAAAGTGTAACGATTCAATCGGTAATTCATCTGGCCAGCCCCCTTCAGCCTTAATGATGTCTTTAGAGCCGTCATCATGTTCAATAACTAAGCGTAAATAGGATAAATTTTCATAATATTTCAATTGATTGATTGCTGATTGTAAGGCTTTATAGTCGAGTTTATTGGCATGTAACATGACAAGGTTGTCGTATAGAAACTTTAACTCGTTATTTGTGCGGGTCAATGCCAAGGTTTTTTCGTTGACTTGGTTTTCTAAATCTTCATATAAGCTGGCTAATTCAGCGGCAGTTTTTTGCAATGCATTACCTAAGGCGGTGAGTTCAATATAGTCCGTTTTAGGCATTTTAACTTTGAAGTTTCCTTTAGAGATTGTTGTGGAACTTTCTATCAATAATTGCAATGGCTTAACGACGCGCTTACGGGTAAATGCCACCGCAAAAAAAGCAATAATCAGTAAAATAGATAAACCAATAATTTGCCCAATAACCAGTAACTTTAATTTAAAGGCGGCGAACTGTTCCATGTTCAGCACTAAAGTATCAATGGTGTTAACAAAGTCGGTTAACGAAGCGGAGTATAGGCGGATGTTTCCTTCCTCAATATAGACTTTCATTACTTGCCACTTATGAATAACCAATACGTATTGGTCACGCATTTCTTTTGGGCTATACCATTCAAGCGAGCGTTTAAGCGCTTCAGAATTGAGTGTTGTTTCGAAATCAGCAATTTTTTCATCGATATTATGGCTGCCAATATTGGCGTCAAGCAATAGTCGGTAGCTTTGCATTCGTAGCGAGCCTGAGGCGTTTATTCCTCTGGCGTCTCCCAAGCTAAAAGTTAAACTGACGATGGAAAACACCGCTAAGCTTGATGACAATAAAATCACCACGAGCATTAAACTTAAAATGGTGGAGGTAAGGCTGCCACGAGTAAACATAAAGTCCTGCTGTCGATAACGGTAAGGGATTAAAAATAAGCAAAAGCCCAGTTTTATACCAGGTTCAATAGTGTGTTCTACATTAGGTGTCGCTTGAAAACATTAACAAGTTTGCAAAAGTGTGAAACACATCCTGTCTACATATTGATCTGGCGCAAACTTTAGTCTCTATACCCCATAAGAGGTATATTTAAAGCCGTTTTAAATAGCTAACTTTGTCTCTAGAGATGTCGTGATTATTAAATTAAATATAATGTAACACGGAGATGAAGGGTGATGAAGATGAACGCAAAATCAATTGCACTGAGTGCAGTGATTGCAGCCAGTTTTTTAGCCGCTGGCGCAATGGCTAGTGAGAAAACCGAACCTCGTAATGAAGTTTATAAGGATAAATTCTCAAAACAGTACGACAGTTGGCATGCTACTGATGAAAGCAAAGAAGTTGTCGATATGTTAGAAAAAGTACCTAGCCTAGTCGTGTTATGGGCGGGTTACGGTTTTGCTAAAGATTACAATGCACCTCGTGGTCATATGTATGCAGTAACTGACGTAACGAATACATTGCGTACTGGCGCACCAAAAAATGCACAAGATGGTCCAATGCCAATGGCCTGCTGGAGCTGTAAAAGCCCTGACGTACCACGGGTGATTGAAGAGCAAGGTGAAGATGGCTATTTCAGTGGTAAATGGGCTAAAGGTGGCCCAGAAATTGTCAATGTGCTCGGTTGTGCTGACTGTCATGAAAAAGGATCTTCAAAGTTACGCATGTCTCGTCCGTTTGCTGAGCGCGCTATGGCAACATTAAATACGCCATTTGATAAAGCTTCTCGTAAAGACAAGCAATCAATGGTGTGTGCTCAATGTCACGTTGAGTACTATTTCGAGAAAACAGCAGAACGTCCTGGTTTTGTTAAATTCCCTTGGGATATGGGTACCACAGTTGAGCAAATGGAAGTGTATTATGACAACATGGAGTTCTCTGATTGGACTCATGCCGTGTCAAAAACACCAATGTTAAAAGCGCAACATCCTGGTTATGAAACTTGGAAAATGGGCGTTCACGGTCAAAATAACGTGAGTTGTGTTGATTGTCATATGCCTAAAGTGACTAATGACAAAGGCCGCAAATTTACAGACCATAAAGTGGGTAACCCATTTGATCGCTTTGAAGAAACATGTGCCACTTGTCACAGTCAAAGCAAAGAGTTTATGGTCAATTTAGTGAATGAAAGCAAACAGAAAGCACAAGACTTAAAGGCACGTGTTGAAACTCAATTAGTAAAAGCTCACTTTGAAGCTAAAGCGGCGTGGGATGCTGGTGCAACTGAAGTTGAAATGAAGCCAATCCTAATGGATATTCGTCATTCACAGTGGCGTTGGGATTATGCCACTGCATCTCATGGTGCATCGTCTCATGCTCCTGCTGAAGTATTACGTATTTTAGGTACTTCATTGGATAAAGCTGCTGATGCTCGGGTTAAATTGGCTCAGTTATTAGGTGCTAAAGGAGTTAAACAACCAATTGCATATCCTGATACGTCAACTAAAGCGAAAGCGCAAGCAGCATTAGGCATGGACATGAAAACCATGAATGCTGAAAAAGCTGAATTCAAGAAAACACTTGTTCCTAAGTGGAAAGAAGAAGCTAAAAAGCGTGAGGCGACTTATAAATAACTGGTGTTGAACCTTAACGCTTTATGGTGTTATTAATCCTTAAATCATAAAAATAGCCCTCATTTGAGGGCTTTTTTTTTATGTTCGCTCTAAAAACCTCTGGCTTAAGCCGTTGTTACTCGATGTGATAAAAGCCAGCTCAATAATTGCACTAAAATGATGCGCTGATGTTTGAGATGCACTTGAATGGTGCTTTTATGTTAACAAATAAAATGAAAAATAAAATAAAACTTATATATAACAGTGGTTTGAAAATGTGGCCTAATGATTGAATTAACTATTAAACAAATAAATAACAATTACATTTTTTCACACTTTTGGAGGTCGAGATGAAACTCGTCAGCGCTATCATCAAGCCATTTAAGTTGGATGATGTCCGTGAAGCCATTGCAGGCATGGGCATTGAAGGTATGACTGTTACTGAGGTAAAAGGCTTCGGACGTCAAAAAGGCCACACTGAGCTTTATCGTGGGGCAGAGTATCAAGTGGATTTTTTACCTAAAGTAAAATTAGAAATTGCGACCAAAGATGAAAACTTGGACATGCTTATTGAAGCGATTACCAGTGCTGCCCATACCGGCAAAATTGGTGATGGTAAAATATTTGTTACTGATTTAGAACAAGCGATCCGTATCCGTACGGGTGAACTTGATAACGAAGCATTATAGGAGACTGTTATGGAAGAGTTAACTCAATTAGGCCTAACGGTTACTGAATTACGTTTCGCACTAGATACATTTTATTTCCTTATCTCTGGCGCATTTGTGATGTGGATGGCCGCGGGTTTTGCCATGTTAGAAGCTGGCCTAGTCCGTTCAAAAAACACCACTGAAATTTTAACTAAAAACGTATGTTTATATGCAATCGCCTGTGTCATGTTTTTATTGGTTGGCTATAACATTATGTATGTAGACAATGTCGAAGGTGGCTTTATTCCTTCTTTTGGCACATTGATTGGTTCGCAAGCTGAAGGTGCAGACCATGCATTAGAGTCAGACTTTTTCTTCCAAGTGGTGTTTGTTGCTACTGCAATGTCGATTGTGTCTGGTGCCGTTGCTGAACGGATGAAATTGTGGTCTTTCTTAGTCTTCTCTATCGTAATGACAGCTGTAATTTATCCTGTCGAAGGCTACTGGACATGGGGCGGTGGATTCCTCTCTGAAGCGGGTTTTGTCGACTTTGCTGGTAGTGGTATTGTTCACATGGCTGGTGCGGCAGCAGCGATATCTGGTGTACTGCTTCTTGGTGCTCGTAAAGGTAAATACGGTGAAAATGGTCAAGTTCATCCAATTCCAGGATCTAACTTACCAATGGCAACCTTAGGTATGTTCATTTTATGGATGGGTTGGTTTGGCTTTAACGGTGGTTCACAACTGTTAGTTTCAGATGCTGAAAATGCCAGTGCAGTCGCTAAAATATTCGTAAATACTAACTCTGCCGCTGCTTTTGGTGCTATCTCAGCATTGATTGTGTGTAAAGTTGTCTGGGGCAAAGCTGACTTAACCATGATATTAAACGGTGCGTTAGCAGGATTAGTGGCGATTACTGCTGACCCGCTTTCACCTTCACTGTTAATGGCTGGTGTGATTGGCTTAGTGGCGGGTGCTGTTGTTATCTTCTCGGTTATCGCATTTGACCGAATTAAAATTGATGACCCAGTTGGCGCGATTTCGGTTCACGGTGTTGCTGGTTTCCTTGGGGTGATGTTAGTTCCATTATCAAATGCTGATGCTAGTTTTGGTAGCCAGTTATATGGTGCCGCCGTTATCTTTATTTGGGTCTTTAGCGCATCGTTACTTGTATGGTTTATATTAAAAATGACCATGGGTATTCGAGTAACAGAAGAAGAAGAGTACAACGGTATGGATGCTTCTGACTGTGGTGTTGATGCTTATCCTGAGTTTGTGAGTGTCAAAAGCGCTGGTTAAGTTAATTCTTTAATCTAAGTAAAATAAAAAACAGAACCTTTAGGTTCTGTTTTTTTATGTATCTAATAAAATTCTTAACGCCGTTGTTGGGGAAAGCGAGTCAATGTGCTAGCGTGATATATTGGTATTTGGATGATAAAAACAGTGATGAGGTAACTATGATGCGAGCATGGGTAAACTTATTGATCGCGGCGATACTTTTTAGCTTATTGTTTGGTGTCATGAGCCATGCTGGCACTGTTGTGGTGCGTCAATCATCTACGCCTTTTGATGCTTTTGCTGTTCGCGACCAATTGTTACAACAGCACCAATGGCAAGAGCTGTTACGGCAGCAACAGCAGGTTACTATCCTACAATCGTTACCGATTGGATGCTTGGCGATAGCGTCACCGTTTAATTATTTTAGCTGTGGCCAACAATTTTATCGTCCCTATGACTATCAAGACACACAAGTGTTTATCCAAATAGATCCTCCTTTGAATGAGATCCCTGCTCAATAGCGAATGCCTTGGTATCAAACCTTATCTCAGTAGCTTTGGCTGAATAGGCAACTATTGACTATGCTTTTAGATAGCGTATTTCTATCTGAGGGCTGAATTATGTTCACTCGTCACTCAAAAAAGACAGCGGTTGATGCCTGTTACTATCATGACTATTTATCATTCAAATGGATTAAACTTCTACTCGTTACCTTACTTTTCGGTATGAGTGCCTGTCAGTCAACGCCATCTCCAAATCAAGCATTCAAGATTGCGAACTTATTTCATGATGAGCTATTTACGCCAATCGATACTGTGGAGGTTGATGATATTTATCGTTTACCTGAGCCATTTGTGGCTCAATTTAGGCGACAGTTTCAAGCGGATAATATGCTTCGTAGCCAGAGTATTATCGCCAATGAATGGTTAGCTCAGTATATTGGTGCTCAAGATGGTGGTTTTGAATACCGCGATAATGTTACTCATACCGCAAGTGAAACAGCGCTTAATCGCCAAGGTAATTGTATGTCTCTGGTGGTGTTATCGGCAGCTTTAGCTGATGTGTTAAATGTACCTGTTGAGTTTTATGATATTGATATTGAACCCGTTTGGGATAGGCGTGGTGGTTTTTATTTAGTCAACGGTCACGTCAATTTGAGCCTGTTACCAGCGAAGGATTCTCATACTGTATTATTTAGGGGGACTGATATTTTGGTGGATTTCTTACCTGAACGTTCAGTTCGTGCTTACCATAAAAAAACAGTCAATAAGCGTCAATTAACCGCGATGTTTTATAACAATATAGCCGCGGAGGCATTGGTTGATGCTGATTATGATACCGCTTATTCACTGGTAAAAAAAAGTATTTTGTTAGACCCGCAGTATGTCGCTGCAATCAATACGATAGCGGTTATTTATCGTCATAAAGGTTATGAAGCTGAGGCCGAATATGCATATCGGTTAGCGCTACAAGTTGACTCTCAAGATCTAACGACATTGTATAATTTAGCCTTAATTTTAGGGGAGCAAGGACGTCTACAAGAGTGGGCCGAGATACATAAGGTCCTTGAGTTAGCGAGAATTAATAATCCATTTTATTACTATGATATGGCTCAACAAGCGTATTTTGATAAGCAATATCAAGATGCACTGGTGTGGTATAAACGAGCTGTTGAAAAAGCGGATTATCGGCATGAATTTTATTTTGGCTTATCTCGAGCGTATTGGGCAACAGGTGAGGCAGGGCTTGCTGAGAAAAACCTTAAGCGTGCAATGGCCTTGAGCGATACCATTCATAAACAAGGCTACCAAATGAAGTTGCAAGCAATGATGCAACACTAATTATTGCGAAGGTGTTTTAGTCTGTGGTTGATAATAGTTCTTTTCTGCAAGCTCGAGTATGTCTTGATAACGATTTGATTGTTTGAGTGAAGTAATTGCGCTATCAATTTCCTCAGCCGTTATTTTATCATGACAGGCAATTTTTCGTTGGGCAGGTTCAAACAGTGAGACTTCTGTTACTGCAACACTCGTATCGAGTTTTGATGCGAGTAAATAGCGATAATATTCAAATATCCGCCTTTCTAGAACGATGACTTGTACATAACCATTAAACAGCATCACAACTTGGCTTTTTTGATTGGTAATCTCACTAAAATGAGGATTACCGTTGGCAATATCTTTAAATTTATTACCTAAATATTGTTTTGAATTTTGAAAGCCTAAAACGGACAAGGTATTGAGATCACTTATTTTTTCTATATTAAGATTGTTTTTTGATAAGTAGAATGCGCTATTTTTATATTCAATCAAGCTTTGGGTATAAAATAAACCTGCAACATTGTCTGGCGTATTAATCATGCAGTCGATTCTATGGGTTCTAACTAAGCGTTGCGCACGCAAATTTGGTGCATGAACAATTTCTTTAATAGCAATGTTTTTACTGTCGAGGGCGGCTTTTAATAGATCATACTGCACACCAATCTCTTCATCAGCGAAGAAATACGGAGCAATACTATCACTGGTTGAAAAACTAATGTTGTCGATCATTAGCGGCGATTGTTCATTCTTGCTCAGCGCGTTAAATTTATCTGATAGGGGTACATTTTCTATTGGGGATAATAAAGTGGCAGATAAGGGTCTACAAAAGCCTAATAATAAGTTAAATAAACAGATAGACAAAACGATATTGCTTTTCAATGGTTAGTCTCCTCAGGAGATACTGCTTAGTGTTAAATAGATCATCATCCTTGTGTTGATTCATGGTAATAACCAAAGTAAAGCACATTAACATCATGAGTACACTTTGATTATAAGACAAGTTATCTTTAGCGTCATTGAATATAAAAAAATCATCAAATAGCCTTACTTAATACTCCGTTTATACCAAGGTCCTGTCGGATCATCAGTCATTGTTTTAGCGTATTGCTAACGAATCAATTTTTATTGTCTCTTTTATCGGCCCAGATGAGTAATACTTGATTGATTTGTCGATAGATACTGGTTAAATTGAAGATTCTTATTCATTTTCTCGATGGTTTTTTATCATTTCTTAATGGATTGTATCAGCTGATTTAGCCTTATATTAAATCAGATAAATTATATGTTTTGCCGGAGTTGTAACCACTATGCATTATCAAAATGACGATATTCGTATCGATGAAATAAAAGAATTGCTACCTCCAATTGCGATTCTAGAGCGATTTCCGGCAACCGAACATGCATCAACAACCGTTTTCAATGCACGTAACAGTATTCATAATATTTTAGCGCGTAAAGATGATCGCATCTTGGTGGTGATTGGCCCTTGTTCAATCCATGATCCTGTTGCCGCGTTAGAATATGGTCAACGTTTGGTTAAGTTACGTCAGCAGTATAAAGATCAGCTTGAAATTGTTATGCGAGTGTACTTTGAAAAGCCGAGAACAACGGTTGGTTGGAAGGGGTTAATCAATGATCCTTATATGGATAACAGTTTTCAATTAAATGATGGCTTACGCACTGCTCGTAAACTATTAGTTGATTTGAACGATGCTGGTATCCCAACCGCTGGTGAGTTTTTAGATATGATAACACCTCAATATGTTGCCGATATGATGTGTTGGGGCGCTATTGGGGCACGCACGACTGAGTCGCAAGTTCACAGAGAGCTATCATCAGGTCTTTCTTGCCCAGTCGGGTTTAAAAATGGTACCGACGGTACCATTAAGGTGGCAATTGATGCGATTGGAGCTGCTAATGCTCCACATCATTTCTTATCGGTGACTAAGTTTGGTCATTCGGCTATTGTCTCCACTAAAGGTAATCCTGATTGCCATATTATTTTACGCGGTGGACGCACTCCCAATTATAGTGCTGAACATGTAGTTGATATTGCTCAGCAGCTGACTAAATCAGAATTGCTTGATAACATTATGATCGATTTTAGCCACGCCAATAGCAGTAAAGATTATAAAAAGCAGATGATGGTTGCTGAAGATGTGGCAGGGCAAATATCTCAAGGAAATTATGCTATTTTTGGTGTAATGGTCGAAAGCCATTTAGTTGAAGGGCGTCAAGATTTAATTGAAGGCAGTGCTCTGTGTTATGGGCAAAGCATTACTGACGCTTGTATAGGATGGGATGACACTGAGACGCTGCTAGCGACATTAAATCAAAGTGTCCTGAACCGTCGCCAAGCATAAAGTGGGTGTAAACTGACGTAAAAATAAGGCGCTAAATGCGCCTTATTTTTTTATACCTTGTACTAAGTATTCATTGGCCTTAGCTAAACTGCCAAAAGCCGATATGAGATTATCACGGCCTTTTTCTTGCAACTCAGGGTTACCTGATTCAATCATCATCCATACCCATGTTTGTATTAGTTGTAATGGTGGGTACTGAATTTTTGAATTCTCCAACATAAAGTATCCTTTAAACTCGTAAATCGTTGTTTGTTTACTATCAAACAAGCATTTTTATGTAACCAAAGAATAACAAATTCTGCTTACAGAAATAACTCAATTTAGATTAAAAAAGCTTAAAAGGGCTAAAAAAGTTTGAAATATAGTATTTATGTCTAATGTAGATTCTATAATCGTACTACTAAAGTGCTATCTATGTACTACTTACATGCGATTACCCCCCCTTTTATGATCCTGGTGAGTTTGCCGTTATTACATCGTAATGTGAGCAATGTCTGATAAGAAAATGGCATATAATAAGACAATCAATATTAGATCGTCGTAAACTGCCTAGCAGCGGTAAATAACTGGAGCATAAATGAGACCTTCTGCGTATTTTGAAGGCCCGGTAGGGAAGTTAAATTGGCATGTTTTACGCCTGTTATGGCCATATTTACTAGAATTTAAAGCGCGCGTGATTTTGGCTATGATTTGTTTAGTGGTTGCTAAGCTCGCCAGTGTTGCATTGCCATTTCTTTTGAAAGAATTAGTCGATACCTTAGATAAACAATCTCCGGCCCAGCTTATTGCAGTCCCGGTTGGCTTGGTATTAGCTTATGGCGCGGTTCGTTTACTCAATGTCATTATTGGTGAGGTTCGTGACACCTTATTTGGCCGAGTCACCGAACGTGCTATCCGTCGTCTTGGGCGGGCGGTATTTGAACATTTGCATCGACTCGATCTTGATTTTCACTTAGATCGTCGCACCGGTGGCTTATCCCGCGACATTGAACGTGGCACCAGTGGTGTCAATTTTTTAATGCGTTTTATGGTATTTAATATCGTACCAACCCTGCTTGAGATTATGCTTGTTATTGGGGTCTTCTTTTATAATTATGGCATCAGTTTTGCGCTGATAACCTTAGTTTCTGTTGTAGCTTATATTGGGTATTCTATCGTAGCGACTGAGTGGCGCACCGGTTATGTGCGTGATGCTGCCCGAGCTGACTCGCTGGCTAATACTCGTTCAGTGGATAGCTTGTTAAATTATGAAACCGTAAAATATTTTAATAACGAAGAATTTGAGTCACAACGATATGACTCTGCACTTGAGCAATGGGAAGTGGCAAAACGAAAAAATCGTTTATCATTGTTTGCCCTAAACGGTGGTCAAGCGTTAATTATCGCTGTGGCTATGACAGCTATGATGGCATTAGCGGCTTATGAAGTAAGCCAGGGCTCAATGACTATTGGTGACTTTGTGTTAATTAATGCATTTATGATGCAGTTGTTTATTCCGTTAAATTTCTTAGGGTTTGTGTATCGTGAGATCCGCGGTGCATTAGCCAATATTGAGCGTATGTTTGATATTTTAGACAAACAACCACAAGTATTAGATTCGGATGATGCTATTGAGATTAGCCCAACGATTGGGACGATAAAGTTTACCGATGTGAGTTTTCAATACGACCAACGCCCTATTTTGAACAGTGTTAGCTTCGAGGTGCCAGCAGGGAAAAAAATTGCTGTAGTCGGTGACAGTGGCGCGGGTAAATCAACTATTATTAAATTGCTATTCCGCTTTTATGATGTTGCCAGTGGTGCAATCACTATTGATGGCATTGATGTGCGTCATTTTAGCCAGCAAGCTTTGCGAAGAGCTATTGCTGTTGTCCCGCAAGATACTGTGTTATTCAATGATTCTATTTACGAAAATATTCGCTATGGTCGTGCCGATGCGACTCATGATGAGATTGTCGCTGCAGTTAAGCTAGCGCATTTGAGTGACTTTATTGAATCATTACCAGATAAAGGCAATACCAAAGTGGGGGAGAGAGGTTTAAAGCTCTCAGGTGGAGAAAAACAACGGGTTGCTATTGCTCGAGCGGTGTTGAAGGGCTCGCCCATCCTAGTGTTTGATGAAGCAACATCGTCTCTCGACTCACGATCTGAGCAAGCGATTCTCAGCGCGCTCAGAGATGCTGCTAAAGGACACACAAGTTTAGTGGTGGCCCATCGTTTATCGACCATTATTGATGCCGACCAAATAGTAGTATTGAGTAAAGGTAAGATTGTTGAGCATGGTACTCATGTCAGTTTGTTAGCTAAACAAGGTCTTTATGCACGACTTTGGCATATTCAACATGAACAAAAAAATCTGCCACATGCCTAGTGGACGTTGCTATGTTGTTAGGTGATATAAAAGAATAAAATACCGAAGTTGCTGTTTTTCATTTATGCTTTATTGACTATGAGTAAGGCTTATACAGCATTTAAGTTTTACATAAATGGCCGCTATTTATAACGCTAAACGCTATAATTGAATACTTAAGCAGCAAAGAATAGCGCGTAAACTGACTTGTTAGATCTATCGTGACTGAAATTTTTGACGGCAGTGATCAACGCAGTTAATCTATAGTCCGACTTATGGTGTATTATCCCCAGATAGCTATACTTTTCAATCAATTGGATTTTATTAAAGGTGCGAATTCGTGTATGGAGGTGACTTGTGCATAATATTGCGTTAATTGCGGCGCTAGAAGGCACCCGACATCAAGTGACAACTGATTGGTTTGCTATTATGGCAATGCTAAAAGGGCGTAACATGTCTGATGATGCGATTAAAATAGTCTACAACGATTTGTGTGCCGGTTTAAGAGTGACGACTCGTGGAGTGACTCTCGCTAAGGCAATGGACAGCGACTTGGATAAGAGCAATATATCAATCTAGCCATCCCACAATACAATTCCCATGTACTTTGGGATTAATCGAGTGTAATAAAATCATATTCTAGTAGCGGCTGTTATCACAGCTGAAGTATTGGCTTTGGTTTAAGTGGATTTCATTTAATGCTCAAAGAGGATTAATCGCTAAATGAGATTTTCTGGATAATGTAAGGACAAGAGGATTGGCTGAAACAATGGTTTAGTAGAGAGTATAACGATGACTGGCTTATTTTTTTTGCCAATTAATACACACCATTTTTATCAATGCTGCTGGAGACGGATCGAGAGTTAAGCATTTAATTTTTCCTTGCTCAAAACACACTAGCTCGCCTTCGATTTCTGTCATTCGATTACAGTTTTTACAGCTTAAACTTAAGCTTTTGACATTTAGATCAACATTAAGATCTACTGCATTCTTTTTGATATTCAACATGAAATCCTTCTGTTTGATTTCGCTTTAAAATCACACTAAGACCGCTTACTGTGACAAACATCAAATTTTATTATACACCCTTTAATCATATTCGGCAAAGTAATCGCGAGTAGCGAACCCCAGTCGTTTACTGGGATTGATGCGCTTCTCTACTGCATATGACGGTAATGATTATCAAGGGTGACTGCAACTCCAGACGATTGCACTATTCGAGCGTGATGACGGGTTAAATACCTTGGGTCCGTTACGCCACAAGAGTGGGCAATCATGGTTAAATCATAATGTAAGAAATGATTGTAGTTTGCCACTCGCACAGATTTATCTTTGGGATCTAAGCCTTTTTGCAGACGGATATTATGGGTTGTGATACCCGTTGGGCAGGTGTCTCTGTTGCACTGTAGTGATTGAATGCAACCCAAGGCAAACATATTGCCGCGAGCTGAAGCAATAAAGTCTGCGCCAGTGGCCAATGCCCAAGCTACATAAGATGGCATAATCATTTTACCCGTTGCGATGACTTTAATGCGTTGCTTAAAGCCGCGTTGATTCAATAAATCAACCAGAGACGGCAAGCTTTGCCTTAATGGTAACCCAACGTTGTCCATTAATGCCTGTGGCGCTGCACCAGTGCCGCCATCTGAGCTGTCCAAAGTAAAAAAATCTGGGGCATATTCTATCCCACGTTGCTCAATTTCATCCAAAAACTCTGTTACCCAAGACATATCGCCTAATACAGCCTTAATGCCAGTTGGTTTACCGGTAATGTCTCTTACTTGATTTATCATATCGACAATGTCAGCAACATTGTGTAATTCAATATGGCCATTAGGGCTAATTGAGTCGTGTCCTGCTGGAATACCGCGAATGGCTGCGATTTCTTCGGTCACTTTTACTGCAGGTAAAATCCCTCCTTTCCCTGGCTTAGCGCCCTGGCTCAACTTAATTTCAAACATTTTTACTTCAGGGTGGGCTGCTATATCGCTAAGTTTTTGAGGATCTAAATGGCCTTGTTCGTCTCGGACACCGTATTTGGCTGTCCCGATTTGAAACACTAAGTCACAATGACCTTTAAGATGATATGGGCTTAATCCTCCCTCACCAGTATTGAGCCAGCAACCTGCTTTCGCTGCACCATGAGATAGCGCAGTAATCGCTGGTCGAGATAATGCACCAAAGCTCATTGCTGAAATATGGCAAATTTTACTGGTTGTGTAAGGATGGGTGCAATCTGGACCAATGGTTACGTCTATTGTCTTGTGAGAGTCATGATCGCTGACTGGAAAGGCTGAGTTCATGAACATCACTGAACCGGGTTTATCTAGAACTTGTGTTGATCCAAATGCAATTGTACGGTCAACATTTTTTGCTGCGCGATATACCCAATTGCGCTCGGCACGGTTAAATGGCAGTTCTTCACGATCTTGAGAAAAAAAGTATTGTCTAAAAAACTCACCCTGTTTTTCAAATATATATCGAAAGCGACCGATAACAGGGTAATTATGGCGTATGGCTTGTTTTGTTTGCCATTTATCAGCAATAAACATGTAAATGACCGCAATCAGTAATAGCCAAAATAACACTAAGAAAAGACCAGAGAAGATATCCATTCCCCACATAAACCAATGTTGTTGCGGCATATTATTGTCCTTAAATTGAATCTAGTACTGTGTGTTTATTCGCGGTAATTTAGTCGCAGTAATGATCGTAAGTGAGTCTGGTTAACCATATTAGCAATGCCAAATATAATCTCACTATATCGTTTATTTTTTCTGCTTGCTATCTAACTGCTTTGTTTTAAAGCGATGAGGCATTTATGGTCATTATTGCAGTGAATTAAATCGTATATTTATTTCATTATGACTTCAGGTATGCATTTTTTGGTCGATAATTAAGCTATCCGTTACTTTAAATAAGACACTATTATGGACATTAAAAGCGCAGCGCCCTCAAATGTGAAGGGACGAGAAAACAACAATACTCCAACCAGTGAAGCGAATGCTTCAACTCAAAATAAAGCTAATAATACAAGTTCAGCGGTAAATTCATCAGCTAAAGTATCAGTGAGTCAACTGAGTCGTCAAATGATGAACAACAGTATTCTTGCCGCACAGGAAGAAGTGAGTATTTCTGCGGGTGACAAGTCTATGGCGTTGCTTTATCGCGCCGCAATTGAAGCCATTAACCAAGAACTTGCCCCCTCGCTTGGAGACAACGCAATTCAGAAGGGCGTTGATAGCGGAGTGGATTACTCACCAGAGGCAACAGCTGATCGCATTGTGAGCTTTGCCACAAATTTTTTCTCTATTCACCAACAACAAAATAAATCTATGGGACTAGATGAGCAAGTTGATAGTTTTATGCTCAAAATTGGTGATGCCATAGATCAAGGCTTTAAAGAGGCTAGCGATATATTGTCTGGTTTAAAGGTGTTAGAAGGTGACATAGCTGCTGGTGTGGATAAAACATATGAACTGATACAGCAAGGGTTAGCGCAATTTAAGCAAGATAAGCTTGCTAAAGATGAATCACAAAGCGTGACTCAAGCGACGTAGTCTCTTATGATTAAGATTGGCTCTCAGTGAAAGGATCGTGACTATGTGGACTACGGGTAAAGTAATTGAACGCATTGATTGGAATGACAAATTATTTTCACTGCGGATCAAAGCCGATGTCGAACCTTTTATCGCTGGTCAGTTTATAAAGCTCAGCCAAATACGAGATGAAAAGCGTGTTGCTCGTGCATATTCACTGGTGAATCCCCCTGGTAAGGACTATGTCGAAGTGCTTGCTGTTGCGGTAGAGGACGGGCTGCTGTCTCCAGATCTACAAGCATTAACCCCTGGAGACTCTATTGAAGTGACGTCTAAAGCAACAGGGTTTATGACTCTAGACGAGGTGCCAAATGGTGCTTTGCAAGGTAAACATTTGTGGTTTTTTGCCACAGGCACCGCAGTCGGACCTTTTATCTCAATGCTGGCAACTGATGGGCCTTGGCAACGTTTTGAAAAGGTCGTGCTCGTTTATGGTGTTCGCCTTGGTGAAGATCTTGCTTATTTAGAGACCATCCAGCAGTTTATTGAACTGCATCCACAGCAGTTTGTATTTATTCCTATTGTGACCCGTGAAGATTATCCTAATGCTTTATCATGTCGTATTCCCGATGGTATTAGCAGCGGATTAATTGAACAGAAAGCGGGATTAGGGATAAATGCTGAGCATTCTCAAGTGATGATCTGCGGTAACCCTGGCATGATAACGGATGCTCAAATCGCTTTAGTGGAAAAAGGATTAGCAAAAAATCTTCGACGCGCTCCTGGACAAATAACAGTCGAAAAATATTGGTAATAGCATCAATCATAACCATTAATGCCGTGATGGCAGAGCCTCAACAGTGCTCACTGATTTTTGTGGTCATTGCTTCCCTCGCTTGAAAATTCACTGCCCCGAGTGAAACAGCACTTGCTCCTTTGAAGATGATCACTTACCCTATCGCAATTGATAACCATTATCAATCGCGTCGGCGATGGCGCAATATTGTTTCAATTAGGGAGCGTTGATTAATGAAATTGCTAAAAAGTGTCGCATTATTAGGTTTGGCTTGTGTGGCTTCTTCGGTCAGTGCCGCAGAGGCATTAACTGTTTATTCTTATCGCCAAGCTTTCCTGATTGAGCCGATTGTTGAAAAATTTACCCAACAAAGTGGTATCGACGTTAATGTCGTATTTGCTAAAGATGGCATTGCTGAACGGATAGCGCGTGAAGGTCGTTTATCCCCTGCTGACGTAGTGCTGACATCAGACTTTTCTCGCTTGATGGAGTTGGTGGATAAAGAGCTTGTTTCACCGGTCCAAAGCAACATTATCGACCATAATATTCCGTCTCAATATCGCTCACAACAACATAATTGGTTTGCACTCACTATGCGGGTGCGTAATTTATATTCTTCTAAAGATCGTACTGGTAAAATTGATATTGATTACGAGGACTTAGCCTTAGCTGAATACAAAGGTAAAATTTGTACTCGCAGTGGTAAACACCCTTATAACGTCGCATTAGTAGCCTCAATGATCGCTCATGATGGTGAAGCGAAAACGAAAACCTGGCTACAAGGGGTCAAAGCTAATTTAGCCCGTAAGCCTCAGGGTAATGATCGTGATCAAGTACTAGCCGTTAAAGAAGGCTTGTGTGATATCGCTATCGGTAACAGCTATTACTACGGCAATATGTTAATGGATAAAAACCAGAAAAGCTGGGCACAAGCTGTCGATATTAATTTTCCTAATCAAAAGAACCGTGGCGCTCATGTCAACGTATCAGGAATGGCATTAGCCAAACATGCTCCTCATAAAGACAATGCCATTAAATTAATGGAATTCCTTACCTCAGATGTCGCGCAAAAAATGTATGCTGAAGTGAACATGGAATATCCGGTAAAGGCTGATGTGGCTCCGTCTGAATTAGTGGCCTCATGGGGTGATTTTAAGGCCGACAGCTTACCGATTTATAAGTTGGCAGAATACCACCAAGCGGCAGTTAAATTACTCGACGAAGTGAAATTTGACCTGTAATTATGGCGATCCTCAATAGACGATCAACCTCCAAGCCAAGCGCACGTAACCATTTTTAGCGCACTATTACTACGATTAATAGTATTGATAAAATGAGTTGGGTGCGCTGAGTTAACTCGGTATTATTTATGATTTTAGGCCTAACCAGAGGCTGGTCGCTTACTGGTTATTTTATCGCGGTAATATTAATATTGCCGCTGATTGCCTTAATAGTGCAATCCACTCTTCCTGACGAAGCTGTATTTAGCCATTTATTTAATACAGTGTTGCCGACATACATAGCCAATAGCTTATTACTGATGTTGTTGGTTGGACTCGGCTCGCTGCTATTAGCTATTCCTGCTGCGTGGGTAATTGCCCGCTGTGACTTTCCTTTTCGACGATACTTTCAGTGGCTATTACTGCTTCCATTAGCCATGCCAGCATATATTGTTGCTTATGTTTATACTGATATGCTCGATTATGCCGGTCCAGTGCAACGTACACTAAGGGATTGGTTTGAATGGCAATCACCCCATGATTATTATTTCCCCGCGATACGCAGCCTCGGTGGAGCGGCAATAATACTGTCGTTAGTACTATTCCCTTATATTTACTTATTAGCCCGCACCGCTTTTATGGAGCAATCATCAAGTTTATTGTATGCATCACGGGTAATGGGGTGCAGTCCGTGGCGCAGTTTTTGGCGACTGTCATTACCCATGGCAAGGCCTGCTTTAGCTGTTGGCGTTGCCCTAGTGGCTATGGAAACCGCAGCAGACTTTGCCACTGTAAGCTATTTTGCCGTTCCTACTCTAACCACAGCCGTTTACGACACATGGCTTGGCTATGGCAGTTTAACGGCTGCCGCTAAATTATCGGCAATTATGTTGCTGGTGGTGTTCTCTATGATAGGTGTTGAACGATTTGCCCGTCGCAAACAACAATTATTTCAAAAACAATCATCCTTCAATGAAGCCGATCGATATGTGTTGTCATCAACTAAGGCATGGATTGCGCTAGGCTACTGCACTTTATTGTTATTTCTTGCCTTCTTGCTGCCTTTTACCGTGTTATGTGTTTATGCCATTGATTATTTTAACGAGAGTTGGGATACACGTTTTTGGCAATATAGCCTTAACAGCTTATACATTGCCGCTATCGTGAGTGCCGTGTGTATGCTGTTATCACTGATATTGATGTTTGTCCGTCGAGTCAGTCCGCGTAAAAGTGATTATCTTCCTTCTAGACTCAGTTCTACTGGTTATGCATTGCCGGGCACAGTCCTAGCAATTGGTGTTTTGGTTCCACTGACATTTATTGATTTTGCGATTAACGATGTTTACGATTGGCTGGGTGAACGTGGACCGGGATTGTTATTGACCGGCAGCGTATTCGCTTTGATTTTTGCTTTTTGTGTACGTTTTATTGCCATATCTATCGGTAGCTTAGAGAACAGTTATAAGCGCATTTCGCCTTCTTTGGACATGGCATGTATTACCTTGGGGCAAACCCCATTGCAACTGCTTTGGCGGGTTCATTTACCGTTATTGCGTAAAGGGATTTTTGCCGGGGCATTGTTGGTGTTTATTGAAAGTATGAAAGAGTTGCCCGCAGCATTATTATTACGCCCCATTGGATTTGAAAACTTAGCCACTTATGTGTTTCAGTTTGTCTCAGATGAAAAGCTTGAACATGGTGCATTAGCCGCGATTGTTATTGTGTTAGTCGGGCTTGTTCCATTGATTTATCTTAATCGCTCCTTGGAGCAACAAGGCTAATTATGTCAACCTTAACCATTGAAAATATCTGTAGTGATTATCAAGGTCAAGTGATCTTGCGTCATTTAGATCTTACCTTGCAGCAAGGCGAAATTGTCGCATTATTAGGCCCCAGTGGTTGCGGCAAAACCACACTGCTGCGCGTGATTGCAGGTTTGCAAACCATTAGCCAAGGCAGTATCAGTATTAGTGGCCAGGTAATGAGCAGTGATGACGTGTTTGTTGCCAGTGAGCAACGTGGTGTCGGGATGATTTTTCAGGACTATGCTTTATTTCCACATTTAACCGTGGCGGATAATATTTTATTTGGCGTTAAAAATCTTAATGCAAAGGAGCGCCTTACTCGGTTGGATGAGATGCTTGAGCTGGTTAAATTAACTGGCTTGTCATCTCGTTATCCTCATGAATTATCTGGCGGACAGCAGCAGCGAGTTTCAATTGCGCGAGCCTTAGCATATCAACCTGAATTATTATTACTTGATGAACCTTTTTCCAATATTGATGCGCAAGTACGTAACGAGATGATGCTGGAAATTCGTGCCATATTAAAAAAGCGAAATGTGAGTGCGGTGTTTGTGACACACAGTAAAGATGAGGCATTTGTCTTTGCAGATAAGTTGGCATTATTTAAAGATGGCGCCATTATTCAACATGGTAAAGCGGAAACCTTATACCGTTCGCCAAAAGAGCGCTACGTGGCTGATTTCCTCGGCGCGGGTAATTATTTACCTGTTACTGTAACCACGAGTTATCAAGTCGATTATGCTCTTGGAAATCTTAATAGTACTGAAAAATTACCTTGGCCGATTGGAAGCCAAGGGCAAGTATTATTACGCCCGCAGCAAATTGAAGTTCATCCTAATACCAATGGTCTTGGCTGCATTGTTGAAAGGCATTTTTTGGGCACTGTATGCCATTATCAAGTGAAAGTTGGCGCTGATATCTTGGATATAAGTAGTCAATCAACGACACTAATACCTGGCCAACGAGTTGATATTCACATTGCGCCACATCCGCTAGTCATTTTTAATTAACGATTGATATGGTCATCTTAATATGGAGCATAATTGTTAACATCAGACTTGAATCATAACCTGTTATAAAACCGTTTACTGTCTAGCCCACTGTGCTGCTTTAATTTAAAATACACCATTACTTGCAGCATGCAGTCATAAAAGTGTGGGTCTGTTAATCAAATAAATGACAAGTTTGAGAGTCAATAAGCTTAATATTATGATTTCGGCTAACGAAGAATATCCTATAACTTGAGTTGAGTGAGCCATCTATTAAAACAGCTGTTCAATCTTTTACTTGAGAGAATATGAGTGCAATAGGTGATACAAATCAGCTAAATGTGAGTACACTTCAAGTAATTTATATTTGATTAAGATAAGCTCATTGTTAGTTAATCATTAGCTAAACTAAGACGATATGTGAATCGCTCTCTAATGAGTTCAATGCGTTAAATTATCACCATTTAGGCCGACATTTAGTATTAAGGTGGATCAAGTTAATATGGATAACCAAGCTATGCCTCGTGAACAGTTAGGGATTTGCGCAGAAGGTAATTTACACAGTGTGTACCTGATGTTTAATGCCAATGATGGTGTTGAAGATCAGTTACGTCCATCTATTGCTAATGTGGCGCAATACATCTATGAGCTCACAGATCAATATGCAGACAGTGCTTTTAATGGCTTTGTCGGTATTGGTGCTAATTTTTGGGATACCTTTTATCCTGATGCGCGCCCAGCATTATTAAAACCTTTTCCGGCTATGAATGAAGGTATTCGTGATGCACCTGCAATGGAATATGATCTGTTTATTCATATTCGTTGTGACCGTTACGATATTTTACATCTTGTCGCAAATGAGATTAATCAAATGTTTGAAGATTTGGTTGAGCTAGTTGATGAAGAGCGTGGTTTCCGTTTTATGGACAGCCGTGATTTAACCGGTTTTGTTGATGGTACCGAAAACCCTAAGGGGCGCCATCGTCAAGAGGTTGCATTGGTTGGTAATGAAGATAAAGCGTTTGCCTCTGGTAGTTATGTTCATGTACAAAAATACATGCATAACTTAAGTAAATGGCATCGTTTACCACTGAAAAAACAAGAAGATATTTTTGGTCGAACTAAAGTTGATGATATTGAATATGAGTCGGAAGATAAGCCATTAACCAGCCATACCAAGCGAGTTAATTTAAAAGATGCGCAAGGTAATTCATTAGAAATCCTGCGTCAAAGCATGCCTTATGGTTCGATTCGAGAGCAAGGGCTGATTTTTATTTCTGTGTGCCGCACTCCAGAACATTTTGAACAAATGCTTCGCAGTATGGTGCACGGTGATGGCCATGGAAATCATGATCATTTAATGTTATTTACCAAAGCGTTGACCGGATCATCATTCTTTGTGCCATCATTAGATTTTTTAACTCAATTCGATGATGCGTAACCACCCGCGTTAAGCAAAAAAAAAAGCAATGCCATGGCATTGCTTTTTTTATAGTGATATTTTATTCACTATAATTGAATAAAGATCTAACGGTCTCTAAGGTATCATCAATAGTTTTTATACTTGCAGGGCAAATGAAAATCGTATCATCGCCAGCAATGGTACCTAATATCCCTTCAGGTTTACCTATTGAATCCAGCAAACGAGCAATTAATTGTGCTGCACCTGGACTGGTTCTTACCACTATCATGGCTTGGTTATGATCAACATCTAGCACTAAATTCTTAACTGGGCTACCCGCAGTTGGAACGCCTAGCTCTGCAGGCAGGCAATAGACCATCTCTTGCTTGGCGTTACGAGTACGAACAGCACCAAATTTGCTGAGCATACGCGATACTTTAGATTGATTAATATTACCGAATCCTTCGGTTTGAAGCGCATTAACAATCTCGCTCTGGCTTCCAAAACGTTCTTCTTTGAGAATCGATTTAAAAGTTCGTACGAGCTCATCCTGATTTCTTGTCGCTGGCATAATGATATTTCATCTTATATTTGTTATTCAAAAATCTAGCACATTTTGAATAGATTGACTTATTAAGTCAAGAAAAAATCAAATTTATTGAATAAAAATTCATTTTGTCGTGGAACTTTAAGCTGACACTTGTGTTAGTTCTGTGACTCATTTAAGCAATAAATGATTAAGATAATGGCGATGATTGTCTTGTCAGTACCAATAGAGTATCACCCTTTTCTGACAATAGATTAAGTTTTCCTTTTGAGAAATCAACTTGTTGTACTAATGAAATAGCTTGCATCAACTCGGCTTCTTGGCTCATAAAGCTGTCAACGCAGGCTTTCATGGTAGTGCCTGCTGGTGCCAGCTGTAAAAAGTTACCTTGCTGGGCATAACTGCCAAAAAACTGATTACAACTGTTGTTACCTGTTAACTCGCCATCTGCGGCAAAAACTAACGTTGCAGGACTATTATTAATGGTTGGAGTGTCGAGGACGGTGTCGACATGCCAAGTACCAATTAATTGTTCATTTGAGACAGTGGCCGATGGACTTTGGCAAGCACTAAGGCCTATAACTATAACTGCGGCGCCGAGAATATGCTTTATCATGCTGAGAGGGTTCCAAATACGAAAAAATTGGCGCTATTCTACTACTTGAGCATTAATAAAAGAGTAAATAATTGTCAGTTTTTGGATTAATGAACATTATTTAACGAACTAAAGAGAGTCAAATGATTAAATTAGTCAAAGTGTTGCATATCATCGGCTTAATTATGTTGCTGGTGGGCGTAGGCTTATATTGGCAAAGCGATATAGGTCAGCAAGTCAGTGGTATGCTGGTGATTGCATTGCTCATTGGCGTAGGAACATTAATTATGTCTCCGCTGCCTGTTGCGCTAGTGATAGAATGGGCTAAGAAGCAACCTCCCCATTCAGATCCAAAGGAATAATCATTGTCATTTATTATCCGTAAGGCGTTATTCACCGATGTTACTGCCATTGTGCAGTTAGAGCGTGCTCATGTAGATGATGAGTTATCTGGTTCAGATAACCAATTACATGCTCATTCATTCACCAAAAGTGAGGTGGGTCAGCTAATTAATCAACATTGGTTTATGGTGGCAGAAGAGCAAGGGCAAATTATTGGTTATGTGATGGCCGCAAGATGGTCATTTTTTTCCGCGCAACCATTGTATCGCCATATTATTCAAAAGATTAAGTTCGCTGAGTTGGCTGGGCAAGCTTTATCGACGACCAATTCGTGTCAATATGGGCCGGTTTGGATCCAAGAGTCAAAACGTGGCCAAGGCGTGTTTGCGGCGTTAGTGAGTGAGTTAAAAAAACAAGTAAACACTAGCTTTCCATTTATGGTGACCTATGTTGCTGCAGACAATGCTCGCTCTTTAGCGGCACATCAACAAAAAGCTGCGATGACACAGATTGATCAATTTCGTTTTGAACAACGTGATTATTGTTTATTGGCCACCTCTACAGCTGATGTCATCAGCTAACTATGTCTTGGTGCGTGAATAAAGTGGTTATTAATTAGGAATATAATGAGTACTGACTTTGAAACCCTTTTTTTCACCTTACCTTGGTTTAAGATTATCAGCATTTGACAACATGAAGCTGATTGCCGCGGTATTGGCTGAGGCAAATGAATCATATGATTGCATTGAAGCAAGTGTGCACAGTAAGGATAATCCACAAGTGCAGCAATCAGGATATTTTGTGCGCTGGCATGATAGATGGGTATTTTGTGGGGTAACCAATGACTATCATGCTGCAATAGCCTTATTTACTCAAATTGAGCAGATCAATATGGCATCAATTAGTGTCAAATATGTGCCAATAATGAGTATGCAGCAAGTGTCATTTATGTGCATTGAAAGTGCGCATTTCGATCATTGTTAACCTATTTTATTGTACTATCTTCATTTATGTTTACGCATTAGGATGATTTAGCTAAATCATTGATGTGAATTATTGCTCAGGGTTATTTAACTGCATCAGTACCAGTGGTCGTTCTTCAGAGTGGTAACGATAGTATAATTGGGTGATTTCTGCTGGTAACTGCGATATTTGCCGCGGTTCTATCGCCACAAAGTGCTGCTGTTGATATAAGCCTATTAACCATGGGTGAGCAAATAAGAAGCAATGTTTAGTCTTTAATCTAGGTGCAATAAACTGTAATAAGTGGCTTGCATGGTGTTGGCCACGATAGTCGGGGTGAACTAACAATCCATTTACCAGTTGATAGTGGCCTATCGGTTTGACTCTTATAGCGGCAATAATATTTCGCGGTCTGAATGTCGCTCTATTAACGTCATCACTTCTGTCTTGATTATCAGTAGCGTTTGAGTTTAGGTGATTAATAACTGCTATCGCTTCTTTTTGAGCTAATCGCGCATAAGGCATATGCTGACGATAGAATAATTTAATGGCTGACCATTCTTTTATTGCACAGAGCTTAATCGCTGAGAGTTTGCTTTCAGCAAGTTCAATCGCTTCGCCTTCTACAGCAGTAGGATGACTCGCAATCGACTTATTCGCAATCGAATCAGCTTCAATGGGTTCCGCCCCTTCGGATGGCGGTGCAACAGCTTGCTTTGCTATTATATTTTTTTCTAGCCAAGTGGCTTGATACATAATGAGACCCAGTGTCGAGATTAAATCATTACCTTCTTACATCGGCTAGTGCAAATTGGATAGCGCCAATAACATAAAACCGCCAAATGGCGGTTTTATGTTTGATATCGTTTTAGCTTAGCCAACAAGCGTTAGGCTATATCGATACCTAGATTATTATAGTCCGGCATCAGCACGAAGAATCTCAGCTTTATCTGTCGCTTCCCAAGGGAATATATCGCGACCAAAATGGCCATAAGCTGCAGTTTGTTGATAGATAGGACGCGCCAAATCTAGCATTGCGGTTAAACCATAAGGACGCAGCTCAAAGTGCTGACGGATCAATTTGATCAATACTTCTTCAGACACTTTACCAGTACCGAATGTTTCGATACTAATAGATGTTGGCTCTGCAACACCAATAGCATAAGACACTTGTAGCTCACAGCGATCAGCAAGACCTGCAGCAACAATATTCTTAGCCACATAACGTGCAGCATAAGCTGCGCTACGGTCTACTTTCGATGGGTCTTTACCAGAGAATGCACCGCCACCATGGCGCGCCATTCCGCCGTAAGTATCAACGATAATCTTACGTCCTGTTAAACCACAATCACCAACAGGTCCGCCAATGACAAAGCGACCAGTAGGGTTGATAAAGTATTTAGTGTCTTTGTTTAACCATTGTGCAGGTAATACAGGCTTGATGATGGTTTCCATTACGGCTTCAATCAAATCTGCTTGTGTTACGTCTTCACGATGTTGAGTTGACAATACAATCGCATCGATACCGATGATTTTGCCATCGTCATATGCAAAGGTTACTTGGCTTTTTGCATCTGGACGCAACCAAGGTAAAGTGCCGTCTTTACGCACTTCTGACTGACGCTTAACTAGCTTATGAGCGTAAGTGATAGGTGCAGGCATTAATACGTCGGTTTCATTGCTGGCATAGCCAAACATTAAGCCCTGATCGCCAGCGCCTTGTTCAGCAGGATCTGAGCGGTCAACGCCTTGATTGATGTCTGGTGACTGTTTGCCAATGGCATTAAGTACCGCACATGAATCAGCATCAAAACCCATATCTGAATTGGTGTAACCGATTTCGCGGACGGTTTTACGGGTAATTTCTTCAATGTCTACCCAAGCAGAAGTGGTGACTTCACCGCCCACTAATACCATACCGGTTTTAACATACGTTTCGCACGCAACACGAGCCTTTGGATCTTGCTCAAGTATTGCGTCTAATACCGCATCAGAAATCTGATCGGCGATTTTATCTGGATGACCTTCTGAGACCGACTCAGAGGTAAACAAGTGCTTTGCCATAATAGGAAAATCTCGTTGGTTGCATTTGAATATACGTCTAGACGTCTATTTTAGTCGAAATCTAATTTGATAACACCCCTTAATACGAATTTAAGCAGATAATTGTGCAGTAGTGCATGAATATTTTTTACTCTCTATGAGTGTGTTTAGCTAATGGGTTAATTAAACTTATGATTAAATTAGGTTTTAATCATTTTTGTTGGTCTGCTTTAAACACTTTGGTGCCATTAATTGAACAATATTAAGGATGATTATGAGGTATTAAGTGTTGAGACAAGTTGACGTTTTACTTACACAGCACTGTTTTCTAAGCTGACTGTCAATAAATAATTACTCAGTATGTAGATGTTCATTACGGGGCTTTTTGCATGTTATCTACCCAATAAACATCAGCGGTAAGACGAACTTAATAGGTAAAAGTGAGCTTATTACTGACTAAAAATGTAATGAGAGAAATTTTAATTTGCGTCACATCGCCTTGTAGGGGAAAATATGGCTTCACAATTGCCCGCTAGACCTTACAAACAAGCAGGAGAGAGCATGTCATCTCGTAAAGTACTCGCTAACGCTATTCGCGCCCTAAGTATGGATGCGGTTCAAAAAGCCAATTCTGGTCATCCAGGTGCCCCAATGGGTATGGCTGATATCGCCGAAGTGCTATGGAATGATTTTCTAAAGCACAATCCAACTAATCCTAACTGGGTCGATCGCGATCGTTTTGTTCTGTCAAACGGTCATGGCTCTATGCTTATCTACTCTTTATTGCATTTATCAGGTTATGAGTTGCCGATTGAAGAGTTAAAGCAATTCCGTCAATTACATTCAAAAACACCTGGTCATCCTGAGTATGGTTATACTCCAGGTGTTGAAACCACCACCGGTCCTTTAGGCGCAGGTTTGAGCAATGCTGTTGGTATGGCTATTGCCGAAAAAACCTTAGCGGCTCAGTTTAACCGTCCAGGTCACGATATTGTTGATCATTTTACCTACTGTTTCTTAGGTGATGGCTGTTTAATGGAAGGTATTTCTCACGAAGCCAGTTCATTAGCCGGCACATTAGGCCTAGGTAAGTTAGTGGCATTTTGGGATGACAACGGTATTTCTATCGATGGTCATGTTGAAGGTTGGTTCACTGATGATACGCCTAAGCGCTTTGAAGCCTATGGCTGGCATGTTATTGCTGATGTTGATGGTCATAATCCTGATGCCATCCGTGCAGCAATTGAACAAGCTAAATCTGTCACCGATAAGCCATCGATGATTTGCTGTAAAACCATTATTGGTTTTGGTTCTCCGAACAAATCGGGCAGCCATGATTGTCATGGTGCACCATTAGGTGATGCTGAAATTGCAGCCGCTCGTGAGTTCTTAAACTGGCCACACGCTCCTTTTGAAATCCCATCTGATGTTTATGCTGGTTGGGATGCCAAACACAAAGGTGAGGCGAATGAGTCATTATGGAATGACAAGTTTGCTGCATATCAAGCTGCGTTCCCAGAACTTGCTGCAGAATATGATCGCCGTGTTTTAAAGGGTGATTTACCTGCTGATTTTGAAGCAAAAGCACAAGCCTTTATCCAAGAAAGCCAAGATAAAGCCGAAGGTATTGCGAGCCGTAAAGCATCTCAAAATGCGATTGGTTTCTTTGGTGCTATGTTGCCAGAATTACTTGGCGGTAGCGCAGACTTAGCCGGTTCTAACTTAACGCTATGGTCTGGCTCAAAAGGTATTCAAGACGATCCTGCCGGTAACTACATCTATTACGGTGTACGTGAATTCGGTATGAGCGGTATTATGAACGGTGCGTCGTTGCATGGTGGTTTTATTAACTATGGCGCTACCTTCATGATGTTTATGGAATACGCGCGTAACGCAGTACGTATGTCAGCATTAATGGGTATTCAAAACATTTTCGTTTATACCCATGACTCTATTGGTCAAGGCGAAGATGGTCCAACGCATCAGCCGATTGAGCAATTAGCTAACTTACGTTTAACGCCAAATATGGCAGTATGGCGTCCATGTGATGCAGCAGAAACGGCTGTTTCATGGAAGGCGGCAATTGAGCGCCGTGATGCACCAACATCATTAGTTTTCAGTCGTCAGGGTCTTAAGGCTCAAGCGCGTACTGCGGAGCAATTAGCTAACGTTGCTAAAGGCGGTTATGTACTGTCTGATTGTCAAGGCACTGCTGATGTGATCTTAATTGCAACCGGTAGCGAAGTGCAATTAGCCATGGATTCAGCCGCTGAGTTAAAGCAAACTCGGCCAGAAAGTGCGCGTGGTTTCTATGCCTTCTACGACTGAGTTTGATAAGCAAGATGCTGCTTACAAAGAATCTGTATTACCAAAAGGTGTCACTAAGCGTGTTGCTATTGAAGCTGCGCATACTGATTTCTGGTACAAATACATTGGTTTTGAGGGCGGTGTTGTTGGCATGACGACCTTCGGTGAGTCTGCTCCTGGTGGTGATTTACTTAAGCATTTCGGCTTCACTGTTGATAATGTAGTAAAAACTGTCCAATCTTTAGGATAATCATCTGAGATTAAACACTTATCTATTAAGTGTTTAATCTGTATAATAACGGCTTGCAATATGATTGCAGGCCGTTTTTTTTATGTCTTTTATTCACGTAAAATAATATATGCTAAATCACTTATATTTCAGTATTTTATCATGGTTGATTAAATAATAAGTGCCTAGGTTAATTACTCTGGACCCTAAATGATTCGAGTTGCAATTAATGGTTATGGCCGGATTGGCCGCTCAATACTTCGTGCCTTGTATGAGTCAGGAAAACGTCAACAGATCCAAATTGTGGCAATCAATGAGTTGGCAAAGCCAGAAGCCATTTGTCATTTAACCCAGTATGACACCACTCATGGTCGTTTTAAGCATACCGTTAAGCTAAAGGATGATCAGTTACTGATTGGTGACGACAGTATTTTGTTGCTCAATCAAGCAGATGCTAAGTTACTACCTTGGGCTGAACTTGATATTGATATCGTCTATGAGGCGACAGGCAGTTTAATCGACCGTCAAGCTTGCGAAGCACACATTTACGCTGGCGCTAAACAAGTACTTATTAGCCATCCTTCTTCTGCAGATGTTGATGCCACTATTGTGTATGGCGTTAATCATGATTTGTTACGCCCAGAGCATAGTGTTATTTCTAACGCTTCTTGCACCACTAATTGTATTGTTCCAGTCATCGATGTTCTCGATAAGCATTTTGAAGTCAAAAGTGGTGCTATTACTACAATTCACTCGGCGATGAATGATCAGCAGGTTATTGATGCTTACCATGATGATCTGCGCAGAACGCGCGCCGCAGGTCAGTCTATTATTCCGGTTGACACTAAATTAGCTCGCGGTATTGAACGTATTCTGCCGCACATGAAAGATAAGTTTGAAGCCATTTCTGTGCGAGTACCAACCATAAATGTGACCGCGATCGACTTATCTGTCACGCTTGAGAAAAAAGTTAATATTGAACAGATTAACAGTGTGTTACAACGTGCCTCAAACGGCAGTTTTAATGGTATTTTAGGCTATACTGACGAGCCGTTGGTATCGTGCGACTTTAACCATGATCCCCGTTCAAGTATTGTTGATGGTACTCAAACTCGTGTCAGCGCAGGCCACTTGGTCAAATTATTATTATGGTGCGACAACGAATGGGGTTTTGCTAACCGCATGTTAGATACCAGTTTAGCGATGATCCAAGCAAAACTGGACCAATAACCTTAATCACATTTTGAGTAATGGGTGTTAACCGATTACACAGTAAAAATTTTGTTTTAACTTAAAAAGGAAAGGCTAATTATGGCAATTATAAACATGACAGATTTAGATCTACAAAATAAGCGCGTGCTTATTCGCGAAGATTTAAACGTGCCTGTCAGTGACGGTGTGGTGACCAGTGATGCGCGTTTACGTGCGTCATTACCAACGATTCAACTCGCATTAAAGAAAGGCGCTGCCGTAATGGTAATGTCGCATTTAGGTCGCCCAACAGAAGGCGAGTTTAATTCTGAGTATTCAATGCAACCGGTAGTGGACTATCTAGTTAAAGCACTTGATTGCCCAGTGCGTCTGGTCAGTGACTACCTTGATGGCGTTGACGTTAATGTTGGTGAAGTTGTGGTATTTGAAAACGTTCGCTTCAATGTGGGCGAAGGCAAAAACGATGACACATTAGCGAAGAAAATGGCGGCATTATGTGACGTGTATGTCATGGATGCTTTCGGTACCGCTCACCGTGCCCAGGCTTCTACTCATGGTGTTGGTGTGTATGCTCCTGTTGCTTGTGCCGGTCCGTTATTGGCCCAAGAATTAGATGCATTAGGCAAAGCACTGGATAATCCTGCCCGTCCAATGGTGGCGATAGTGGGTGGCTCTAAAGTATCGACCAAATTAACTGTCCTTGAAAGCTTATCGACCAAAGTTGACCAGTTAGTCGTCGGCGGCGGTATCGCCAATACTTTTATTGCTGCAGCAGGTTATAAAGTGGGTAAGTCACTGTATGAGGCTGATTTAGTTGAAGAAGCTAAACGTCTTGTGGCTAACGCTCGAAGCCGTGGTGGTGATATTCCTGTACCAACCGATGTGGTTGTTGCCAGTGAATTTAGCCCGACAGCGGCCGCGACACTGAAATCTGTCAGTGATGTTACTGACAGCGATATGATTTTCGATATTGGTCCAGACAGTGCTGAAGCCCTGGCTAAGATAATTGAACAAGCTGGTACCATAGTCTGGAATGGTCCTGTGGGCGTGTTTGAATTCGATCAATTTGGTGAAGGTACCAAGCGTATTGCTGAGGCCATTGCTAATTCAAAAGCATTTTCTATTGCCGGCGGTGGTGACACTCTAGCGGCAGTGGATAAATACAATATTGCCGACAAAGTATCTTATATTTCAACCGGCGGTGGTGCTTTCCTTGAGTTTTTAGAAGGCAAAGAACTTCCCGCAGTAGCAATGCTTGAAAAGCGTGGCGCTTAGTCCACACCAAGTATTGATGCCGTAAAACCAAATAATAACTATAAAAAAACTGCTCTACCACAGTGGCTGTTTAGCTGCGGTAGAGTAAAAAATCCGTCCAAACGATAGTGACCTAGGTGAGTAATCACCCTATTATTGGAGAACAAAAAAATGGCTCTTATCTCTCTACGACAACTGCTTGACCACGCTGCAGAGCATGGTTATGGCGTCCCTGCTTTTAACGTGAATAACCTTGAGCAAATGCGTGCAATTATGCAAGCGGCTGAAGCGACCGACAGCCCTGTGATTGTTCAGGCTTCTGCTGGTGCACGTAAATATGCTCGCCCACAATTTTTAAAATATTTAATGGCAGCGGCACTTGAGCAGTATCCTGATATCCCAGTGTGTATTCATCAAGATCACGGTACTGATCCTGACATTTGTCAGCGTTCAATTCAGTTAGGCATGTCTTCAGTCATGATGGATGGCTCGCTAATGGCTGATGGTAAAACACCTGCGTCATATGATTACAACGTTGATGTCACTCGCCGTACTGTGGCATTTGCCCATGCTTGTGGTGTGTCTGTTGAAGGTGAAATTGGCTGTTTAGGCAGTTTAGAAACTGGCCAAGCGGGCGAAGAAGACGGTGTCGGGGCTTCGGGCATTCTTAGCATGGACCAAATGTTAACAACGCCAGAAGAAGCTGCGCGTTTTGTTGCCGATACTCATGTTGATGCATTAGCCATTGCCATTGGTACTAGCCATGGTGCGTACAAGTTTAGCCGTAAACCTACTGGCGATGTGTTACGTATCGACCGTATTAAAGAAATTCATGCGCGTATCCCTAACACGCATTTAGTTATGCACGGTTCATCTTCAGTACCGCAAGAATGGCTGAAAATCATTAACCAATACGGTGGTGAAATTCCAGAAACGTACGGCGTACCGCTGGAAGAAATCGTTGAAGGTATTAAGCACGGTGTGCGTAAAGTGAACATTGATACCGATTTACGTTTAGCATCAACGGGTGCTGTGCGTAAATTCTTGGCTGAACATCCAGCAGAATTTGATCCACGTAAATTCTTGAAAGCATCAATGGAAGCGATGGCTGACATTTGTACCACTCGTTATGAAGCATTTGGTTGTGCAGGTATGGGCTCTAAAATTAAGCCTAAGTCACTGCAAGCAATGTATAAAGCTTATCAATCTGGCGAACTTGATCCTAAAATCATGTAAACCTATTAACGCTAGCATAATAAATCAGCTCATTTTTTGAATGAGCTGATTTTTTTGTAACTAAATAACGAAAAATGTTGTTTTTTTAAACGTTATCCAGCATTATCCTCGCCTTAAAAATTGACGCTAAAACGTCATCATTTACCCATACAGTCCAAATCTGTTAGCCCACTTTATAGTTGAATTAATTCTATGCTTGTTAAGCCTAATGCCCCGTTATCGCTATTTTCATTGACTTGGCCATTATTTGTTGATTTTGCTTTACACTTTTTAACTGCCGCAATTAACACCTTTATGATAAGCCATGTGTCTTATCAAGGTGTGGCGGCGTTGTCTGTTGGTAACATGGTATTTGAACTGGCAATTACGTTATTTAGTTTCGTCAGTATCGGTGCCAGTGTGGTCATTACCCAGTATTTAGGTTCGCAAAATAAAGCTGCTGCAAGTGCCGTAGTGTATTCATCCATTGGCTTTAATTTTTTAGTTGGCTTGGTCGCTGCGATAGGTATTTTATCCGGTTCAACCATGATGTTGAATTTAATGAATTTACCAGCAGAGCTTATGGCCGATGGTAAGTTGTATCTCCAGATTGTTGGTTTATGTTTAATTCCTGAGGCGATGGCCATGTGCTTAGCGGCGGGAATGCGGGCACATGGTTTTACTCAGCAAGCCATGTGGGTGACGTTATCGATGAATATCATCACTTTTATTGGCAACTTACTATTACTTTATGGTTGGTTTGGTTTGCCACAAATGGGTGTCGCTGGTGTGGCTATCAGTACCGTGGCTGGGCGACTCGTAGGTGTGAGCATTATGATGCTATTGTTTGTGCGTTACACAAAAATCCCATTGCACTTGCCGAGTATTTTGCGCCCTAATAAAGCCATGCTGAAAAAGGTGTTTCACATTGGTTTACCTGCCGCGGGCGAAAACGTCTCGTGGATGTTGCAATTTATGGTCGTCACCTCATTTGTTGGCTTAATGGGCGATAAAGCCTTAGCTGCGCAATCGTTGTATTTTCAAATCTGTATGTTTATTTTATTGTTCGGCTTATCTATCGGTATCGGTAATGAAATTATTATTGGTCATATGGTGGGGGCTAAGCAATTAAAAGCCGCAGAGCAGCAAATGTATCGAGCATTAAAGTTAGGTCTGATTGTGACCAGTATTGTGGCTTTATTCGCCGCAATATGGGGACCCACTCTTGTTGCTTTATTTACGGATGAGCAAGATATTATTGTGCTGGTGGGGCAGTTATTTGTCATCACACTCATTATGGAACCGGGTAGAACCTTTAACTTAGTGGTGATTAATGCCTTAAGGGCCAGTGGTGACGCCAAATTTCCTTTTTTCATGGGAGTGTTTTCCATGTGGTGTATTGCTGTGCCTGGTGCTTATTATCTTGGTATTCACCTTGAGTTTGGCTTGTTGGGCATTTGGGCTGCTTTAGCGTTGGATGAATGGGTTAGGGGATTAGCCATGCTATGGCGCTGGCGAAGTGGTCGTTGGCACAATAAGAGCCTAGTGGCCTAATACTTGAGACAAGACTATTTTTTCAATTTTGTGATCAAAGTGGTAATATGCGTGGAAATTTTAGACATACACCCTCCATTAGATTTTTGTAAATTGTAAATATAGGACGAAATGACATGAAAAAACTGCTAATTGCTGCAGCTATTACACTAACCATGCCATTTGCAGCACATGCTGGAAGTGAGTTTGTTGAAGGCGATGCGACTTTGGCTGGTGAGGCTGAAGTAGGTGCCACATTAACGACAGGTAACACTGATACTTCTTCGTTTAAAGCGCGCTTAGCGTTAAAGCAAGAATTGGGTAACTGGGAAAATCAGTATGTGTTAGAAGGACTGTACAAAGAAGACACTAAAGAAGTGACTGCAAAGCGTTATTTTCTTGGGGTGCAAGGTAACTACCAGATTAATGATGTGAGCTATATGTTTGCTAACACAAACTATGAAGTGGATCCATTTACGGGTTACGATTTAACGTCTACCACGTCTGCCGGTTATGGTCATCGCTTTATCGATACTGACAGAATGTCTTTAAAAGCAGAGGCAGGTCCTGGTTATATTTACCAACAACTTGATGAAGAATCATCACTTGCTGAAGGTTACGATAGCCAAGACAGTATTATTGCTCACGCAGTTATCGATTTCCAAACTAAGATCAGCGACTCATCTAAGTTCCAACAGAAATTTATTGCCGATTGGGGGTCTAAATTAGATGCTCGTTCTGAAACATCACTGACTGCCAATATTATTGGCGCATTAGCGATGAAGTTTGCCGTTATTGTTCGTTATAACAGTGAACCGCTTGATGATAAAGAAAGCACAGATACTGAAACAAACATGACATTACTTTATGCATTCTAAGTTAATGTTCAAGCGACATTAATACGTGTAACGTTTAAAAAAAGCTGGCTTTGCCAGCTTTTTTTATGCTCGTTTGAAATGGTGTCATATCATCAGTCTTGATACTTAATGCGACCTTGCATGTCTCAATATGTTAGTACTATTCTATAGGCTACCTGTTATTGGTTCGACTTCTTGATCCCATCTCTCAATCTGGATTTTGCCATAGCTCCAATGCGGTAATTTAGTCCTTTCTACATTCATTATCGTGCAATTAAACCTCGCGCAAAAAAAACGCTATATTCGCGGACTGGTTCACGAATTAGTTATATTATCCGCAGGATAGTCGACTTAGCAGCCATTAGGTTCTCAGTTTGAGAGTATACTTTTTGTATCGGTCGATACACTGGAACAGTGCGATGCAAATAGGATGTTGTTGGTTCGACAGTACGCAACGATTATTGATAAATCAGACCTCCGCTGTGCAGTGGCATTTAAATGATCGCGAGTATTGGGTTGTGAGTCAATTAGTCCAGCATCGTGGTCAAGTCGTGCCGCTATCTATACTTGAAGCTGTGGCGATTTCAGCTGACAGCCCTCAGCCACTATCTCAAGTTGAGCTGCTAGAAATTATCGACAAAATCACTGATTATTTGTGTAACAACCATAGCAATCTTATTGAGTATGTACCTGATCAAGGCGTTATTTTATATGCTTTTGCAAGCGCCAAACACACCAAGATATTTGAGCAACCTAATAAGCTATTATCTGTAGGCCAATATCTGTTTATTATTGTCATTCTATTAAGTGTATTGTTATTTGTTTACTCTAAACTTAACCCTCCAGAGCTTACTCAAGCTGATGTAGTACAGCAAATATTGGCCTCAGATGGTCGTATTGTTCAGCTGTTTGTATTTGGTAATAATAATCCGCAAGATGCGCAATTACATGCGGATTGTTTATCTTCGCAATTACGCTTATGTCATCATATCCGCTGGGACTCCATCAATATGACATTATCATCTAATCAGCATTACGTTAGTTTTACCTTGGGTGACTCCACAGCAGAAATACCATTAGTGAATAGC
Organism: Shewanella vesiculosa; assembly: GCF_021560015.1. NCBI lineage: Bacteria > Pseudomonadati > Pseudomonadota > Gammaproteobacteria > Alteromonadales > Shewanellaceae > Shewanella > Shewanella vesiculosa. The sequence goes on from NZ_CP073588.1 coordinate 4,490,557, forward strand.
ATTAAAGTGAATGTTGATAATATGAGTGTGCCATTTATCACTCAAGAATGGCTATTAAAGGTGGCCATTTGTGGCTAGATCATCGAATCGATTGGCACACATTAAGATGCGCAGGTTGCTGCAGTCAAAACGCGGTAAACTTGTTTTTGTACTAAGTATTGTATTAATGATTTTTCTTATCACCAGTGTGGTTAATCGTATTGCCAATACTCATACGGTTTGGCATTTTGATTGCTATGCCGACAGTTATTTCAGTCATCAAGGAGAATCGTCATTAAAGGTTGATAAAAGTAATTTATGGTTGAGCTTAGACATTGATCACCATCAAGCTAAACTGATTTACAAGATTGAGTCATCGGTCCATGGTACTGAAATAGCCCAGCTAGTCGGTAAGGTTGACCATGTGGATATGGGCTCATTCACATATCATTTAAGATTAACTCTTCAGCCCACACTTTGGCAAACTAGCAGTCGATTAAAGCCCTATTTACACAATGAATTTGGCATTATGGCCTCTCAAAAAATAGAGGGGGTTAGCATTGCTCAGCAAGTACAGGTGATTGACTTAGATAATGCATTAACCAGTGCAACACTTAAATTTCTTCCCAGCAATAACGTTTGGTCTTGCCAGTTAAGATCGCCCGATACCGCTCACTGATTTTCATTGAATAAATTAACTTTTAGCTTAATATTGCCTTTGCGGTATAGTAGCTAAGCGTTAATGAAAAAAGGTGTGTGAAATATATAGTGGCAAAAGTTAAAGTAAAACAAGAAGAAGCGTTATCAATTAAGTTCAGTCATCAAATGGGCCCCGGTGATCAGCGGGTATTTGACCTGTATTTTTATTTGCCTACAGAAATGGGTATTGGTTCGCATACCTTAGATGAAGAGGACTATTATCATAGTAGTATCCTTGGGCGTCGCTCTTATTATTCTAAAGGGCTACATCTACCCTTAGTCCAGTCTCGTTTTGTTAGTTTAAACAAGCGTACCTTAGAAGAGTTTCGCTTGTATCTTAATTTATTTGCTTACCAATTTGCCGTTGCTATTGAAACGGATGTCAAAGAATTACAACAAAAAGTCGATCCTAATGAGTTTTATCCAGCCTTGGATGAGCTTTGCGATGTTGTGACTCAATTACTGAAAAAGTTTCGTCGCAATGCTCCGAGTGATCCTAAGTGGAAATCGTATTTTGAGCATGCCGATAATTATTTATCTTGGTTTTGTGAGCAGCAGTTATTAAAGACACTGGCGCGAAGCCCCAGAAGTGCTGATTTTAGTGATGTTAAAGACAAGGTATTAAATGCATGTCGAGGTGAGAATCACTATAGAGAGCAAGAGTGCAAATACAATTCTGTGCAAACTCAGCTAGATGCTAATCGAATTTCCAATAAAATGCTCTTGTTAAGACGCTTAATCCAACAAGGTGTGGTGTTAAAAGAAGAGTTAAAACCCTTAGGTGTCGGTCTCAAAAAATTTGTTACTGGAGTCGCTACTGGGATGGTGATGTTGGTGGTGTCGGCATTGATTATTAAAGCCCAAGGTTTTTTTAATGAATTAACCATGACCCTATTGTTAACATTAGCGGTAATTTATGGTTTCAGGGAAATATTTAAAGAGGATTTTCGTAATGCGATGTGGCGTTACATCCAACGTGGCCGTCCAAGATGGAGTCGTATTTTACGTGATACCACTACTCAAACTGTAGTTGCTAAGCAGTTAGTTTGGCTCGAATTTATGCGTAATCAAGATATTCCCAAAGCGGTTTCGGATATCATGAGGCAACGTCACAGTCAGAATAAAGTCGACTCAGAAGTGCTGCATTATCGCATTGCGACTAAGGTGACAAATAAGCCTTTTGAGGCCGATTATTCGCAAATACAAGAACAAGTGAACTTCAGCTTAGTTCCTTTTGCCCGTCATCTAGAGCGAGGCAAAGCCAAAATATACTCAGAAAGTGAAGGTAATATTAGTAATGAGTCTGTTGAACGTCGTTATCAAGTTAACCTGGTTGCTGTGCTCCGTGATGGCAAGGAACAACCTGAATATGCTCGTTTTAAAGTGACCATGAACCGTTCAAGTATTGTGGAAATTAATGAAAGTAAACTGCCTGATAATGTTCAACCTTTCAGATTAGAGTCTGACGAAGTCCTTCCTGAAGTTGTTAGCCCTGCGCAGTCGCACACTTAAGTTACTCAGGAATAAGGCCATTGATGTCCCATTTCCTGGTACGTTATCAAGGTTGTCAACAAACACATCACCTGACGTTAAGCCATGCTTTGTTAGGTGATGTAAGCCGTCAATTTTAGCCAATGTTATTCGTTTCATTATTACTTGGTCGAGTAAAAGCTTGGCAAATATTTTGATCTACAGACTGTTTCGCGCGTTTTAAGGCTATTTCAGCATTGGTAAGATATTGGTCTAAATTTTGTGCTGGTTGGTAGCTGGCAATACCGATATTAATACCTTCTGCTAAATTTTTCTCTTCCAAGGTTTTCATCATGTTAATTGCGTATTGATGCGCTGAATTGGCATTGGTATCTGTAAGTAAGATAACCAGCTTTCCGAGCTGCCATTGCGCTATTTGATAATGAAGCGGTAACTCAATCAGTAATTGTAGCTCAATGTCTTTTTGGCGTTTCTCAAGCTGACTCACATTACCCATGTTGCTAAAAATACCTTCTGGATTAATGTCCATCACCAGTAGGCTAGAGTATTTTTTTATTGAGTCACCTAGGTTGATAAAGTAATTTTCAAGTTCATTTAAACGCAGCACTATCGCACTACGATGGCCGATAACATTACTGCTGTTTTTAGCTAATACAGTGGGGGTTGTTTGCTCAAACGTACAAATAAGATATTCAATGTCACCGTCAAATGTTAATTGGCCGACTAATGTTGTTTTTAAACAATGATCATATCGACTGTGGTTAAACGGCATAATCTGTGCAGTCCATTCTCCCTGTAAACTGATTTGCGCGGTAATATTTTGCCATTGATTACTGACTTCGTCGCCGAGTAAAGTCGTCAGTGAAATATCAGTGTCTCCGTGTAAAGACATCAGTTGATCAAATTGGTCATTACATTTTATGAGCACTCCGTTGGCATCGGTTAGCGCGGTAGCAACAGCGCTATTACTCATTAGTTGATACAGATAGGCTTGGCGCTGACTATCAAATAAGGCACTAATATCTTCAAAAGTGATCAGCCAATAATGTTCATTACTGTTGGGGCACTTTTCACTGCGAATATGAGTTTGTAACATACTACTATTCTGCGTTTCCAAGCTGATCTCACCATGCCATTGTTTATCTTGGATTAACGCCTCTTTAATCTGATTTAAACGATCATCATCCAGATGCAGTACCCGTTGTAAACTGCGATCTTTTAGGGCATCAATTGACAGCGATAGCGCCGAAGCCGCTTTGGCATTAGCGCTCTGGATCCGGCCGCTATCATTAACAATTAAACAGCTTAATTCACTGTTAAACAAACCGTTACTCAATTGAAGACTATTTTGGTTTGAGCGACGCTCAAGCACAAATCTATGTCTTAATATCACTAGTAAACTGGCTAAAAGTGCGACTAAGCATCCAGCGATAATGAGTACTATGCGCCATTGCTCATATCGAGCAGAAATATCATCATGGCGAATGTACGACAATAAAAAGTATTCTCTCTTGGTTTCATATTGGCTGGTTAACTCAACCTTAAGGTATACAAATGTGGCATCTTCACTATGAAACTGGCCAAAATTATTCATTGCCATTACACGCCATAATTCTGGATAAGTTTGTTTTAAACTGGACCCCAGAGTGTCAGGCATGCTGTCTAATGGCTCAGGTTGATTGGCACCTGCATACAGAAAGCCTTGGGTATCAAGTAAAAGTAAGGGGGAATTCTGATTAAAAAAAGCAGGTTTTATTGTTTCAAGTAATTTAACAATAGAATTATAAGTGACCAAATAACCTTTAATACTCTGATCAGGATTTTCTATCCATGATAACTGGTAGAAATACGGCTCTAATATGCCATCAACAGGTGTAAATGCCATGGGTGAGGTGTAAATATCATTACCCCCCATATTCCTCCCCGAGCCCAATAATGCTGCGGGAAGTTGCATATTATTGAAACTCCCTGTGGTCGAAAATTGCAGTTGTCCTTGGGGATTAAATAATGCAAGTCCAAGCAGTTCTGGAATATTTTTCGTTAATGAGTCCCAGCTTTCGATCGTTCTTGATTGCAGTTGTGCAGAGGGTTTTTGCAGGTATTGTCGCAGTAATTCACCTTTGGCAAATGTCTGGGTTCTAAACTGCAAAAATGACACTTTGTCAGAGGCTAACGACGCAACAGTCTGTAATTCACTGTAACGTTGATCGGCCCAATCTTCCTGCAGACGACGCTCGCCTAAATTAACCACCATACTCGTAACGATAAACACCGCAATTAATAAAATAATCAATTGGCTTAGCAGCGAAAGAATATGCTGTTGCGACCAATGGGTCGCTTGTGAAGAAATTAATAACGAGTTTGAAGAACTCACTGCTGTGTGTTTAGAAGGGCTATCCACTTAGCACAACCAACCACTATATATTGTGGTTATCGATTTTTAATTGATTGGTACGTTATCGGCTTAGAACGCACTGCTTGTTCAAGCAACCTGTAGAATAATAATCCCCGAGAATCTGACTTTCTTCTATTGAAGCGAAATGTAAACTCATCTAAATAATAATCAAGTTGCTTAGCCTTTACCGCGCCTTGATATGTACCTAAAAGCCATCTTTTACATAATGATGAGACTCGATGCACCCCAGCCATTGTTTCATGTGCAGGTACAGATGAACCTAAATGCACTATTCGGTTATGCTTATATCCTTTCTTGTCTATTTGTTTGTATGCTTGAGAGCCATCACTACAAATTGTACTACCAGGTTCAATTACATCTTGAATGAATTGATGGATATGTTCTTTGGTTGCACTTTCCACTTGCCTTAAACGTATCCGGCCAAATCCAGAGCGTGATAGCAGCTCAACTGCTACCAAAACTACAGCCTTACGCTTACCCTGTTGATTTTTAATAGATGATTGGGGAACGACGCCACCTATTAGTGTTTCGTCAACCTCTACGATGCCGGACAGTTTATCCCTTTCAGGATCAACCATGGCATACCTTAACTTGTGCATTAATGACCAAGCGGTTTGATAACTCCCAAGACCTAATAACCTTTGAACTCCAAGAGCGCTGACACCATTTTTTTGATTTGTAATAAACCAGACGGCAGCAAACCAACTTTTCATGGGGGTTCTTGTTTTGTCAAAAAGTGTACTTGATGTTACTGAACACTGAGAACGACAAGCATGACATTTTAACTTGCCATTACTTAACTGATAAGGTGATTGATGGCTTGAACAGCTTGGGCATATGAATCCGTTTGGCCAACGAAGTTTGTAAAGGTAGCTAATGCAGGATTGTTCATCATGAAACCAATCAACAAATTCGCCCCAACTTGTAGGGTAATCTACACCAGCTTTTAATAAATACGATGAAGTTTTCATCACTACATATTGACACTGGTGGCGCTAAATGGATAGCCCTTGTGTTTAGACATGGTGCCACTTTTTTAGCATTCTCATGCTGGCAATACTAGCATGAAGCCGGCGTTGGCGAAAATGTCTGTGCACTAATCGAATAGATTTGTTTAACCGATTATATCTAACTCGCGTTGTTTAAATATTGCGCCGTTTTTTTCAGCGATATTGCGGCAATGTTCAATGTTTACATTAGCCAGCCCGTTGATAGCACTGACATGTACTTCAGGTATGAATTTCGGCGCAAGATGAATAAATTCAAGTAACGCTTCATAGGACCCTGCTAGTTTAGGCCGGCAATGTTGCTGGTATGCTTCAGGGGTATCGGCATTAAGTGAAATTGACAGACTGTCTACACATTGGCTTAGCTCGGGTAAAATATTACGGCGATGAAAATGGTTACCCAAGCCATCGCTATTTAGCCTTACACGTCCACCTTGGGCTTTTATCGCGTGTGCAACCTGCAGCAAACACTCAAGGTTTAAGGTGGGTTCACCAAAGCCGCAAAAAACATATTCTGCTACTTCCTGCACATTACCCAATAGGGGAAATATATCGTCAGCAGTAATACGTTGAGACAAGGATAAGTCATATTCATGTATTTGCTTAGAACCATTATGCTTAGGACAGAACTGGCATCTTAAGGTACATCTTGCGGTAATGTTCAGATAACGGTGATGACCTATATCGTAAACTAAGGTTGGCATGGTTGAGGAGGTGTTCATAATGGCTTTTTATCATCAAGATTATAGCGAGTATTCTAGCTAAATATTCAGCGTGACTATGTTGCTTAGCTCGCAGTTTTTAAAGCAAAAAAAACAGAGCCATGTCAGCTCTGTTTTTTAGGTTAATAATCGAGTTTCATTGGCTTAATGGTGCTCGTCAGAACCTAAGGGGTCAGCAAGGGTTTTAGGTTGCCACCACCAAGAGAAAAATCGTCGCCATAGGCGTTTTATATCATCAAGAATAATGTATAAAATCGGCACTAGAATTAATGTCACTACGGTAGAGAATAAAATACCGAATGCTAGTGATGTCGCCATTGGAATAACAATTTTAGCCTGTAAGCTTTTTTCCATAATGATGGGCACTAAGCCAACAAAAGTGGTGAGTGAGGTTAAGATAATCGCTCTAAAACGGTAACAACCAGAATCGATAGCCGATTGCAGCAGCGACTTGCCTTCTTCACGCGCTCGGTTAACAAAGTCGACTAAAATAAGCGAGTCGTTTACCACCACTCCAGCGAGTGCCACAATGCCACATAAGCTCAGTACACTCATTGAAAGCCCGAGAATATAGTGGCCAAACAAGGCGCCAATCATACCAAATGGAATAACCGACATAATGATTAACGGTTGTGTGTACGACTTTAATGGGATGGCCATTAAGGCATAAATAGTGAACATGGCAAAGAAGAAGCCTTGGGCTAAACCGAGCATGGCATTTTGCTCATCCAAGCTGCCGCCATCCAAAGCCGAAGCCACTTTGGGGAAACGCGCGGTTAATTCTGGCAAGAAGTCTTGCTGAATTTCGGCGACCACTTTTGATGGTTCAACATTGTTTTTATTCACATTGGCACTAATGGTGATCGCTCGGCGACCATCAACCCGAGTGATCGATGCGTACGACTCACCCAGTTCGATATCGGCTACGGTTGAAAATGGCACCGAGGCGCCAGATGGAGTGCGGATCAGCATGTTTTCAAGATCACCCATAGTACGACGTTGTTCTAGTGGGTAACGCACCATGACTTTGACTTCTTCTTTATTACGTAAAATTCGTTGGGCTTCATAACCATAAAAGCCGTAACGAACTTGGCGTGCTAAATCTGACAGTGTTAATCCTTGTGCTTCAGCTTCTGGACGAATGTTTAAGCGGATTTCGTGTGAACCCGATGAGAAGTTATCGGTAATATCATACACGCCTTCATAGGTAGCCAGTTTTGCTTTAAGCACTTTAGCGGCTTCAGATAACTGGTCTAAGTCCGTTGCCGTTAAGCGGAATGATAAGTCACCACCGGCATCGTTGGTGCTAGCATTGATATTAAGTTTTTTAACCGATAATAATTCCGGTAACTGTTTACGCCATTCTTCAGCAATTGCGACACCGTCGATTTCACGGTCTTCGCCTTTAGTCAGTTCGGTAAATACAAAGGCACTGCTGCGTGATTTCAATTCGATATAGCTATGCTTTACCATAGGGTAACCGTACTGTTCTTCAAGCTTAGTGTTCATTTTATATAACGCATCTTCGACTTGTTGCAGTACTTTTAAGGTATTTTGCTCAGAGCTGCCTTCTTCCATTTCAAGCTGAACTTGAATAAAGTCCGACGGAATATCAGGAAAGAAAACCCAGCGCACTTTGCCGCTTTGTACTAATGCAAGTGACAAAATCAGTACCCCAACAAATACCGCCACTACGCTGTAACGACGCGAAATGCAACGCTCTAAAAAGTGACGATAAGTGTGGTGGATAAAGTGCTGTAACCATTCATTGATGGCAAATTTAAGCCGCGAGAAAGGATTAGTTGGTGTGGTGCGTTTTTTGATTTTCATGTGAGCCAAATGCGCCGGTAAAATCAATTTTGATTCAATCAACGAAAATGCTAAACATAAAATCACCACCATGCCGATGGATTTCCAAATGATACCCATGGGGCCAGAGACCATGATCATAGGTACAAAGGCGGCAATGGTAGTGAGTACCCCAAATGTGGCCGGCATTGCCACTTTTTGCACTCCTTTTACCACGTTATCTAAAGAGTGGCCGTTTTCTTCTAGCTCGGTATAGGCGCTTTCTCCGATGACAATGGCGTCATCGACCACGATCCCTAGCACGAGAATAAATGCAAACAGTGTCAACATGTTGATCGACATATTAAATGGTTCAAGCGGCATTAATAACATGGTGCCTAAAAAACACACAGGCAAGCCCATCATCACCCAAAAGGCCAGTTTAAGATCTAAGAATAAGGCTAAAATAATAAACACTAATAGAGCACCGTAAAACATGTTCGACAGCATCATGTTCAAACGGCCTTGCAAGTAGTGGGTTAAATCACCCCAGGTATCCAGTTGAATATTGTTCGGTAAGGTTTTTTTTCGTTCAGCGACATAAGCTTTAACTTGCGACGAAATATCTAACGCGTTTTGATCGTCAATACTGGTGATTTCAATCACTGCAGCGGGCTTGCCGTTAAAGCGGGTGTATTCTAAACGCTCTTCAAAATCATCATTAATGGTGGCCACTTGCGGTAGCATAATTCGGCTGCCATCGGCACGGGTTTCTACCACTATTTGGGCAAAATCATCGGCAGTATAAGCTTGGCCTTTAGTCCGCAGAAGAATGTCACCGTCTTGGGCACGAATTGATCCACCGGGCAAATCAATGGATGAGTTTTGAACCGCTAATGCCACTTGGGTGAAAGTAATGCCATATTCGCGCAGTTTGTCTTCAGACAGCTCAATACCAATTTCGTAGTCGCGAACACCAGTGACTTTTGCGCGAGTAACTGCAGGTAAGTCAGTGATGTCGTCTCTGATTGCTTTAGCCATTTCCTTCATGTCATGTAGGCTCATGTCGCCATAGACAGATACCCAAATAACATTGTTTTCTGGCTTTATTTGGTAAATATTAGGTTTTTCGATGTTATCTGGAAAGGTGGCAATAGCATCAATACGCAACTTAGCTTCATCTAGGACTTGCTGAACATCGTAACCGTCTTCAACTTCAATGGTCACCGAGCCCACACTGTCGCTGGCAACTGACGTGACTTTTTTGATGCCGCTAATATCTTGAATTGCTTCTTCGATTTTAATATTAATCCCTTCTTCAATTTCTTGTGGCGCAGCACCTGGATAGGCCACATTAATATTGATGAGGTTTAATTCGAAGGTTGGAAATATTTCTTTATTAATAAGAACGGCACTAAACAAACCGCCAATAAGCAATGCTGCCATGAGTAAGTTGGCCGCGACACTGTTACGAGCAAACCAGGCGATAATTCCTTTATTCGTTTCCATGCTTATTCACCTGCCGTCGGCGCGACTTGGACATTAGTATCGACTGGAGTGATCTTGCTTTCTTCGCCGAGTACTTTTATTTTCTGACCGGCATTCAAGCTATTAATACTCGTGGTTGATACGCGCTCATTTGCTTTGAAACTGCCTTGAATATAAATATTGTCAACGTCTGAACGAATAATATTCACTGGGCGTATTTCGATAATATTGTCTGCGCTAACCACTGCTACTTGACCATTGCGCACTACGTGACGCGGCAGCTTTACCACATCATTCACCGTTCGCCCAGTAATCACAGCGTTAACAAAGCTGCCGTATTTTAACGGTAATTGGCCTTCGGTTTTATGGTTACGTAAATACGGGTCATGTATTTCTGCGACCAGATATACCATGCGAGTTTGTTCGTCGATAACGTTTTCGCTGCGAACAATTTCGCCTTGCCAAGTGACTTGCTTGCCGGCTAACAATGCAGTCAATGTGACTGCAGTTTCAGGATTATCAACAGACTCTAAATACGCGAGATCTTCATTTGCTAAAGGCAATCTAATTTCAGCAATACTGGTGTCGTATAGCTCGCCTAAATTAGTACCTAGTGTAACGTACTGACCTAAGTCAACATTACGCGCCTTAATGATACCGTCAAATGGTGCTCGGATAACGGTGCGGGCTAAGTTTCGTTGTGCACGGGCTAGTGCTGCTTCGGCATATTTAACGTTAGCTTGTTCTTTTTTGAGTTGTGGGATACGTAATCCCAGCTCTGGTGGTAAGCCATTACCAAAATCTTTAAATTCAATTTTAGCGACTTCGCCGCGGGCTTTTTCTTCATTCAATGCCGCCGTCGCTTGAGCAAGCGTTGCTTCAGCCTGCATGAGGTCGGCTTCATAATCTGACGGTTCTATAATGGCAAGTTGCTCACCTTTTTTAGCCACACCACCAGCAACAAAGTTAGCTGAAATACTGAGCAAGCGTCCTTGAACTTCTGTGACTAACTGGGTTTTATACTTTGGATTCACTACGCCGTATGATGGTAAGTTCAGCGATAAGGTTTGCGGGGTGACGGTTTGCACATTAATAATCGGCACACTGATCACTTCATCTTTTTGTTCAGGGGCTTCTTTGGTGCTGACCAATAATATCGCTGCGGCGGCAAACACGGCGATGATCAATAGCGGTGATAATCTTCTAAGTATGGTTTTTATCATTTCTTTTTGCGTATCCATGCTGAAATAATGCTGAAAGATTGTTAACTACGTTGGCTAACAAGTTTTACTGATTAATATTTTTACTCATTATCTCTAAATTAACAGAGTATGAAGCGTATCTGAATAGCTTAATGTAAATAAAATGTTTCAGGGTTTCATGTTTTTTATCATTTGGTCCTGAAATATCAGTAAATTGATTTTTTTACGGTGTTCGTATCGGGGTATACCATACCATTAAATTTTAAATTGTTATTAATTAGTTGCTTAGGTTGAAATATTTGCCTGGGTGTTTTTTGAGCTGAAATTAACATTTGTTGACACTTTCTTGCTCTATTGCCTCTAGTTAATAATGATATATAACGGTTTAGATATAAAAAAAGCGAATTACAGAGTAATTCGCTTTAATGCTGTCTAGTTAAGGCTGTCTAAGGAAGCCTAGATAAACCTAAATACTACTTTTTCTTGTATTTTTTTGATTTCACTCGAGCATCTTTTGCGTTGGCTTTTTTCTTTCCTGGCACCTTGGCTTCTTTGTGCTTAGGGCGAAGCTCTTCAATAACACGGCGTTTTAGTGGTAGCTCAATGTAGCGTTCAATTTTAGACACTATGCGCATGTCATGTGCTTCAACTAATGAAATTGCAGTGCCCTTTGCACCAGCACGTGCAGTTCGCCCAATGCGATGAACATATGCATCAGCAGAGCGAGGCATGTCAAAGTTAATCACATGAGTAATGTCATCAACATCAATACCGCGAGCTGCAACATCAGTGGCCAATAGCACATTGACCTCGCCTTTAGAGAAACGTCCAAGTGCTTGGAAGCGCTTTTTCTGTTCCATATCGCCGCGCATAAATGCACAAGGGATATTCGCTTTGAGTAATAGGCCTTCAAGGCTGGCAACCATTTCGCGCGTTTTAACAAACACTATGGTGCGTTTAACATTTTCTTGTTGAAGAATATGACACAACAAGGCAAATTTATGAGCTTGATCATCGGCCAAGTGTACCCACTGATGTACTTTGGCTTTTTCACTGCGCGGTGCTTCAACATCGACCATTACGGGGTCGTTTAACAATTCGCGTGCAAAACGATTAACCCCATTACCTTCAAGCGTGGCAGAGAACAACATGTTCTGTTTTCGACCCTGAGCTTCGATGGCAATTGATTGCACGACTGATGAGAACCCCATATCGAGCATGCGGTCAGCTTCATCAATAATTAAAATTTCAACTTCAGTCGCGTCAAATTTATCTTTATCTAAATATTCCATTAATCGACCTGGGGTAGCGATTAATAAATCAACATTGTCTGCAAGAGCTTCTTCTTGTGGGCCATATGGCACACCACCGGTAATAATAACGATGTTGAGATCAAGCCCTGTTGCTAAGTGACTCGCATAACGATGAATTTGACTGGCTAATTCGCGAGTTGGTGTTAGCACTAAAATACGTGCTTGACCCTCAAAACGGCGTGGGAAATCGATAAGATGCTGTAAAGCTGGCAGTAAAAAACTGGCCGTTTTACCGGTGCCTGTTGGCGCACGCGCTAAAATATCCCGCTGATCCATGGCCAATGGAATGGTTTGCTGCTGAATAGTGGTAGGGGTGTTGTGTCCCATGGCCTTGAGTGACTCTAATAAGCTAGGGTCGAGCTGGAAATCTTCAAATTGCATGCGCTGGTCTCGCTGAAAAATAGTTGAGTATTATAGCTGACCTAATGAGTAGGCTAAAGCTTTAAGTAGAATGGGCGGCATAAATCTATCATCGTTTCGCTGTATCGCCCTTGTTTATCGCGAATCGTCATCTGCTGATATTGAGTTTCAACCGGTGGAACAGTCAATATTGGTTGTTCAGTTACCGCTAGGTGATGCTGAATGGCCAATATTGATCGGTTAGCGAGCTTTCCCTCAATGCTAATAATATCAAGTTGCTTGGCAACGAATAGACCATAAGCGTTAAGTTGTTGCGTAAAGCTCGCTAAACTTTGTTGCGGTAAAATAACACTTGCTGTGCCCTGGGGAGCAAGTAATTTGCTGATCACGCTTTGTAACTCACCGAAAGACAAGGTGTTAGTGTGTCTTGCGTCTGCTCGAGCGCTATTTTTAGCCTGGGTACCTTGCTCAAAGTAGGGCGGGTTACAAATAATATGATCAAATAATGGCGCCGAATCGTTGAGGTGCTGTAGTTGAAAATCTTGAATTGCACCATGGAAGAGTTGTACCGTTTCAGGCCAAGGGCTTTGTCTAATATTATGTTGGCAAGCATTAGCTGCTGCAGCGTCTATTTCTACAGCAATAATACGGCGGTGTTCAGGACTGCGCTGGGCCGCCATTAGGCTGAGTAAGCCACTTCCTGCACCAATATCAAGAATATGGTTCGACTGTGTTAATTCAGCCCAAGCTCCGAGTAAAACCGCATCTGTACTAACAGCCATACCACATTCTTTATCATCAATATGAAATTGTTTAAACGTAAAAGACATAGATAATTGATTACTCTTTCGGCTGTTTGAATGACTCGGACGAGATCATAACTGCTTTAGTTTTTACTGTCGCGTTTTAATTATCGACCTCTATCGTGGTTGATTTTTTGTTATGTTAATTAACTTAACATTCATAGGTGTGGTGAATATGTGCGCAAGTCTTGCCATAAATAGTAACTAAATCGTTTATTTTGCTTTTATGAGGTGCTGAAGCTTGAGTATTTAAGCGATGTTTGCTATTAGTTTGCGCACTTTTTTAGGCTTAAAGCTGAGTAAAAGGTCTAATTAAGACTGTTTTGACAGGGATGTGATGCTGAGTACTGAGCTAGCGATTTATTTCGTTACTTTCAAAAAAAGTTTTACTATTTTTAAGTGTATTTTTAACTTTACAATTTATTGCTCGTTCAGCTCATCAGTAGCTAATTAAAGCGTAATCAATTAGGTTTGTTAAAAAACATAACAATAAAACGAGGCTAGTAGTGCAAACAACTAAAATGAGTGTAACTGATACGCTAGGGTTAGGCTTTATGACCTTTGCGTTCTTTTTAGGTGCGGGTAACTTAATTTTCCCACCTTTTGCTGGCATGCTTGCTGGCGAGAATATGTCTTTTGCAATGTTTGGATTCTTAATAACTGCAGTAGGAATGCCTTTGATAGGCTTAATCGCCGTGGCGAAAGCCAACGGTAAAGTGATGGCGTTATTACCAGCCTTTGCTGCCACCGCATTAGCAGTGGCGATTTATATTATTATTGGCCCTGCATTTGCCGCCCCGCGTACCGCTTTGGTGGCGTTTGAAATTGGTGCAAGACCGTTTATTAGTCACCCTGATGCATTGATGCTGCTCGGTGGGCAAGAGTTTAATATTGCGCAGTTGATTTATACGTTAGTGTTTTTCTCTGTTGTGATGTTTTTATCTTTATTTCCAGGCAAATTACTCGATAGCGTAGGTAAAATACTTACTCCAGTATTAATTATATTATTAGTCGGTTTAGCCAGTTCAGTGATTATTCTCCCCGGTGCAGCGGTAAATTTACCCGTTGGTGAGTATATTAATAATCCATTAACAAAAGGGATAATTGAAGGCTATAACACCATGGATACCCTGGCATCATTGATGTTTGGTATGTTGATTATTGATTTGTTACGCAAAAAAGGTGTTAACGACGCTGCCGATCAAACTAAGTATTTAGTCCGTGCAGCCTTTATTGCTGCTGGTGGACTCGCGTTTGTGTATGTGTCGCTATTTTACCTAGGTGCATCTGCTGGCGATTTTGCTATTGGCGCAGACAATGGTGGTCAAATTTTAACTAATTATGTCACTTATCATTTTGGCTCAATTGGCACATTAATGTTGTCAACGGTAGTAACGCTAGCATGCTTAACAACTGCGGTTGGTTTAGTCACAGCTTGTTCTGAATTTTTTAACGAGTTAATGCCAAGCTTGTCTTATAAATTGTTGGTCGTTTTGCTCAGTGTGATTTGTGCTACCGTTGCTAACGTTGGGTTAACCCAGTTAATTAGCATTAGTATTCCAGTGCTAATGACCATTTACCCAGTCGCCATAGCCTTGGTATTAGTAACGTTTTTAACAGAGCGTTTTGCTAGACCTGAGTTTTCGCATCGTATTGTGTTAAGTGTTGCACTATTTTTTGGTATTTTTGACGGGTTACAAACCGCTGGTATGGACATGAGTTTCCTTGATTTTATGCCATTGCATGCCGAGGGAATGGCTTGGTTGCTACCCACGGCGTTAACGGCGATAGTGTGTTTGTTTTTACCTAAAAATATGCCTCAAAAAGCCGATATTTAAACTTTAAATAAGTCATAATATACCCATCAATATAACGACGTTATGATAAATTATCTAACGTCGTTTTTTATTATTTATTGGATAATGCTTTGGCCAAACCTGCTTATCAACCGGATCCATTAATTAACCAGTTTCTTGATGATCTATGGTCAACCAAGGGGTTAAGTGACAATACTTTGGTGTCCTATCGTACTGATTTACAACATTTGGATCGTTATGTATCGGCTCAAGGGATCCATTTACTCGATGTTGACCAAGCCCAATTACGCGACTATCTTGCTATGCGCTTTGATAAACAATTTGCCAAAAGCAGTACCGCTAGATTGCTTAGCAGTTTACGGCGTTTTTATGCTTACTTATTAGTGAAGCAAAAAATTAGCCAAGATCCGACCGCATTAATTAAGTCGCCAAAACTCGCGCGTCAACTACCTGATACCTTGTCGGAGGCACAAATTGACAGCTTATTATCTGAGCCGAATACCGATGAGCCTATTGAGCATCGTGATAAAGCCATGTTGGAACTCTTATATGCCACCGGCTTGCGTGTAACCGAGTTGGTCAGTTTAACCATGGAGCAAATTAGTTTGCGCCAAGGCTTGGTCAGGGTGATGGGTAAAGGCGGCAAAGAGCGCTTAGTTCCTTTAGGTGAGTTGGCTATTTCAGCCGTTGAGCAGTACATCAAGTTTGCTCGTGCTGAGTTATTAAGTATGAAGCAGTCTGATGTATTATTTCCATCACGACGAGGGCAAATGATGACACGGCAAACCTTTTGGCATCGGGTTAAGTTGTATGCTGCAAGGGCGGGGATTAGCTGTCATATATCACCGCATACGTTACGTCATGCTTTTGCTACTCATTTATTGAATCACGGTGCAGATCTTCGAGTTGTTCAACTTTTATTGGGACATAGTGATTTATCCACCACGCAAATATATACTCATGTAGCGAAAGTGCGTTTACAGCAATTGCATAGCCAGCATCATCCGCGCGGTTGAGTGCGATAATGATCAAATCGTTACATTTTAAGCATGTCAGTCTAGTTGCGTTAACGAAACTAAGTCTGTAAGTTTTATTCACTAAGTCGGGTCTATTGAACTGAACCCGTGCCATTTAGGAATTATCATGAAGTTAACCAAAACATTAGCCCTTGTTGCCAGCCTTGTTATTGCTCCTATTGTGTCAGCTGCACCTGCGACTGATGTCTCAAATGAATCTGCATTAAAGCAAAAGCTTACAGATACCTTGGGTGTCAACGTGTCGTTAATTCAACAATCTCCAATTGATGGTTTATATCAAGTACTAACCGATCGTGGAGTGTTATACGTAACCAAAGATGGCGCTAAGCTGTTTCATGGCAATCTGTATGATATCGACAAAGGGATGAAAAATTTAACCGAGGCTGCATTGGCCGGTCCTCGTATCGAACTGTTGAAACCATTTGAAGATGAGATGTTGGTTTATAAAGCTAAAAATGAGAAACACGTTGTCACTGTGTTTACTGATGTCGATTGTGGTTATTGCCGTAAGCTACACAGTCAGATGCAAGGCTATAATGATTTAGGTATTACCATTCGCTATTTAGCATATCCTCGTGCGGGTATTCCTTCTGCTAATGCTGATGAGATGCAAGCGGTATGGTGTGCTAAAGATCCTCTCAAAGCGATGTCAGAAGCAAAGTCAGGTGGTAAGGTCACTGCCGCGAGTTGTGATATCGATATCGCTGCCCAGTATAAGTTAGGCACATCTTTTGGTATTAACGGTACTCCTGCGTTGATTTTAGAAAATGGTGTTATGGTGCCGGGTTATCAAGCGCCAGCTGACTTATTACGTACGATAGAAGCAAACTTATAAAGCATATTGATAAATCAATGTCGTAAAACGTGTGCTAAAAACGTAAAATTAAGGTGAGCTTAGGCTCACCTTTTTGTTATGCTTATTTCTCATATTACCCGGTTAAGGATGCCTTTTGTCTCATAGAATAGTCCGACGTCCTCAGGTTGATGATAGCCATTTACCCGTCTCTTTATCACCATTATTGAAACAACTTTATGCTCGCCGTGGCGTGACTGAAGACAACTGTGATTTATTACTCAGTAAGTTATTACGCCCCGAGACGATGAAAGGGCTAGCGGAAGCTGCCATTGTCATTGCCGATGCCATTGCTGCTCAGCGGTCGATACTCATAGTTGGGGATTTTGACGCTGATGGTGCTACCTCAACCAGTGTATGTATGTTGGCACTGAAAATGATGGGGGCTCAGCATATTGATTATCTCATTCCAAACCGTTTTGATTATGGCTATGGTTTAAGTCCTGAAATTGTTGCCGTGGCATACTCTAAAAATGCTGATGTATTAATTACTGTTGATAATGGTATCTCTTCGATTGAAGGCGTGGCTGCAGCCAAGTTATTGGGGATGACCGTTGTCGTGACAGATCATCACTTGCCCGGTAATACCTTGCCTAACGCTGATGTTATTGTAAATCCAAACCAGCCAGGGTGTCAGTTTGCCAGTAAGTCTATTGCTGGTGTTGGGGTGGCATTTTATCTTATGTCAGCACTGCGCGCCGAATTAAGGCAACGTAATTGGTATCAACTACAACACATTGTAGAGCCTAATCTCGGCTCATTATTGGATATTGTCGCTCTAGGGACGGTTGCTGATGTGGTGTCGCTAGACACTAATAATCGTATTTTAGTTAATGCAGGTTTACAGCGTGTTAGAAGTGGTCGTTGTCGTGTCGGTATTACTACTTTACTTGAAGTGGCAAAACGTAGCCCTGAAAAGATGGTTGCCGCCGATTTTGGATTCGCGGTGGGCCCCAGATTAAATGCTGCTGGTCGTTTGGATGAAATGGCTTTAGGGGTTGAGATCTTACTGTGTGAAGACATCATGCTTGCAAGAAGAATGGCTGCCGAATTAGATGGCTTGAACCAAGAGCGCCGTGAACTTGAAACGGGTATGCAGCAAGAGGCATTAAAGAGTCTATCGAAAGTATCACTAAATGAGGATCATTTACCTTGGGGGATTGCTATCTTTCAGGATGATTGGCATCAAGGGGTGATTGGTATTTTGGCCTCACGGATTAAGGATCGCTATCATCGGCCGGTTATTGCTTTTGCTGATGCCGGTGATGGGACGATTAAAGGCTCGGCTCGTTCAATTAAAGGCTTGCACATGCGCGATGTGCTCGAGCGTATCAATAGCCTCTATCCAGGGATGATAACTAAATTTGGCGGCCATGCGATGGCGGCAGGACTCTCGTTAAAAGCTGATGTGTTTGAACTCTTTACCCAAGCCTTTGATGATGCCGTGAGGGAGGTATTAGATTATGAGCAACTCACAGGAGAGCTTCTGTCTGATGGTGAGTTACCGAGTGATTTAATGACGCTCGATATGGCCTTTTTATTACGTAATGCTGGGCCTTGGGGGCAGTCATTTGAAGAGCCGCTATTTGATGGCATGTTTAATGTTGTCCAGCAGCGTATCGTCGGCGAGAAACATTTAAAGCTATTATTAGAGACGCAGTGTGGCAGCACTATGTTAGATGCAATTGCCTTTAATGTGGACTTAGCCATATGGCCAGATGCAACGATTAAACATGCTCGCGTGGTTTATAAGCTTGATGTGAATGAGTTTAGAGGTAACCAAACCGTGCAGTTAATGGTGGATTACATTGAACCCTTGTGATCGCAATTTAACTGTTATTTAGCTTAGAGCTTTAGGTTTGTTCTGTGTTCTAAGAGCAACAGCACTGTAGCGTTAACTTGTCGATACAACTAAAACAAAAAGGCCTCGCAATGCGAGGCCTTTTTGTTAAATCTTATAAAGTTATTTGGTACAGGTGAGAGGACTTGAACCTCCACGCCCTTGCGAGCATCAGCACCTGAAGCTGACGTGTCTACCAATTCCACCACACCTGCAAAACATGTATCGCGAAATAACTTTATTTTTATTAGTCGCAGTAGCCACCAATATCAATATGGTGCCCGAACCCGGAATCGAACCAGGGACACGAGGATTTTCAATCCTCTGCTCTACCGACTGAGCTATTCGGGCGACGGACGCAATTTAAAGGATTTTGACCTGTTGAGTCAACTTGTTTTTAATGTTTTTATCAAAATTTGTTTCGTTTGAACGTATTTTGGTCGTATCGAATATTATTCGGCCAAAGCATCGTATTGTAATCAATACTGCATTTCATGATGGTTAGTGGATTAAATGATGTTAAGGTGCCTTTTTTACCCGTGTCATCAGCACGCAAAGTAAAAATACCGTTAACTATGTAGCGATGAGATCTGCTGATATTGTTGAGTTAGGTATAAAAAAACGCTCCTAGGAGCGTTTAATACTAAATACCAGTTGCTGTCATTTGACTAGTTAGATACAAGCTCATTATTTGGAAAGTTAGCTTTCATTACTGTTTTGACGTTTTGTTGAAGCTTTTCCTGACCTAGCTCCTCATACGCTTGAGCCATAATTTCTAATGCTCGTTCGGTTGAAGGCGTTCCTGGAAACTTCTCCATCACTGATTGAGCACGAACAGCAGCAGCACTCCATGCATTCATTTTAATATAATATTCAGCAACTTGGATAGAATATTTAGCTAAACGGTTCTTTAAGAACTGCATACGTTGTTGTGCATCAGCAGAATACTTACTGTCTGGATACGATTTAATCAATCTATCGAAATCTTTAAATGCATCTTGGGCATATTTAGGATCACGATCGGTACGATCAATATTCATTAAATCGTGAAATAAGTAATTATCTGCCTGCATATTCGTTAAACCACGCATATAATAGACGTAATCTATATTAGGATGCGTTGGATTGAGGCGTAAAAAGCGATCAATATTGGCAAGTCCTGATGCAGCATCATCCATTTTGTAATACGCATAAATCAAGTCTAATTGAACTTGAGTTTTGTGCGGACCAAATGGAAAACGAGAGTCCAATGCTTCAAGTGAACGGACGGCTTTAGAGTAATTACCTAATTCCATTGACGTTCTTGCTTGAGAATACAGGACCTCAGGTGATGCTTTACTGGCAACATCATCGTCTTCAGGACTGCTACTACAGGCTGTTATAGCCAGTGAAAGTAATACTAGGGCGGCACCTTTGGCAATTTTATTCATACTTGAATTTAATTCTTTTTAAGTTGTTGTTAAGAATTTTTCCATTTCACGGTAAAATAGAAAACATCCGATTGTAACAGATAGCACATTCACTTTGGACCCCTAAACTGGGGTACGGTTCCTATGACACAAGAGATTAATCTAAAAAGCGAGATAACAGCAACACAAACTGGTCTGAGATTAGACCAAGCATTAGCTGGTTTGTTCCCTGACTACTCGCGCACACGCATCAAGGAATGGATCCTATCTGGTGCAATTACTGTTGACGGTATCACAGTCGACAAGCCACGGGAAAAGGTTTTCGAAACTCAACTGATTGAAGTGACCGCCACTCTTGAAGAAGAAGTGCGTGCACAAGCGCAAAAAATCGATCTCGATATTATTTATGAAGATGATCATATTATCGTGGTTAATAAGCAAGCTGGTTTAGTTGTGCATCCTGGTGCGGGCAATGCCGACGGCACATTGATGAATGCACTGTTGCATCATTGTCCTAGTATCGAGCTCGTTCCACGCGCTGGTATCGTGCACCGTTTAGATAAAGACACCACTGGGCTAATGGTTGTAGCCAAAACGGTTGAAGCGCAAACGCATTTAGTTGCCGCATTACAAGCTCGCGATATTGTTCGTGAATACGAAGCGATTGTATTGGGCACTATGACTGCTGGTGGCACGGTTGATGAACCTATCGAGCGTCATGCTACTCGACGTACTCAAATGGCAGTGATCCATGGTGGTCGCCCATCGGTGACTCATTACCGTGTGGCTGAAAAATTCCGTGCTCATACTCGTTTACGTTTACGTTTGGAATCTGGTCGTACACATCAAATTCGTGTTCATATGGCGCATATTGGTCATGAGTTAGTTGGCGATCCTGTTTATGGTGGCCGTCCTCGCCCACCTAAGTCAGCTAGCCCTGAGTTTTTTGAATTACTCAAAGGTTTTAAGCGTCAAGCTTTACACGCGGTGCGTTTAGAACTTGCTCATCCGTTTACCTGTGAAATCATGACTTGGCATGCGCCTATTCCTGATGACATGGTTGAGCTGACAAAAGCACTACGAGTTGACACTGAGCTTAACCCGATAGTTTATTTATAATGCTTAAGCACGATTGGCCAATACCTGAAAATGTTGCCATTGCGATAACAAATCGCTTTGGTGGTGTTAGTGTTAGCCCTTTTGATAGTTTAAATTTAGGCTTACATGTAGGCGACAAGCCTCAAGATGTATTGACTAATCGTGCGATATTAAGTCAGCAATTTGCATTACCGGCAGAGCCTACTTGGCTCGAGCAAGTTCATGGTACTAACATTGTCGAACTTCAAACATTGACGGCTGATAGTGTTTTAACCTTTGCCGATGGCAGTTACAGTAATCAGTTTGGTCATGTGTGTGCGGTAATGACGGCGGATTGTTTACCGATATTATTATGTAATCAACAGGGCACTGAAGTTGCTGCTGTTCATGCTGGTTGGCGTGGCTTATGTGATGGAGTAATCGAGCAAGCATTAGCGATGTTTCAGTCTCCAGCGGCAACATTAATCGCTTACTTTGGACCAGCAATTGGCCCTAGTGCATTTGAAGTGGGTAGTGAAGTGCGCGATGCTTTTATGAGTAAAGATCCACAGGCTTCAAAGTGCTTTATTCCTCATAACACCAAATATTTCGGAGATTTAGTCGGATTAGCTAAGTTGCGCTTATCTGCAGCTGGTGTACATCAAACCTATAATGCCGATGTTTGTACCTTTGCAGATCAACATTATTTTTCCTATCGCCGCGATCAGCAAACAGGTCGAATGGCATCATTAATTTGGCTTAAATCTTAACCTGCTATTATTGACAGTATCCAAGTCTAAAAAATAATCGATTTGTTGATCTAGATTAAGTTTTAACCTTGAATTTACATTAAATGGCCCCATCTTTAAGTTAACAAATTATTCGTTTCTGAATTAATTTCCCATTTTATCAGTATCAGATTCCTAGGAGGTTGTATGAGACTCGATCGTATGACTAATAAGTTTCAAATTGCCATTTCTGATGCCCAATCATTAGCATTGGGGCGCGACCATCAATTTATTGAACCTATTCATTTAATGATGGCACTATTAAATCAAGATTCTGGCTCTATTCATTCTCTACTCACTCAAGCGGGTATTCGCGTAAGCGCGCTTCGCTCTGCAATTAGCCAAGACTTAGAGCGTTTACCGCAAGTTGAAGGCACGGGTGGGGATGTCCAGTTGGCACAAGGATTAATTCGATTACTTAACCTGTGCGACAAACTGGCCCAAAAACGTAAAGATAAATATATTTCATCAGAACTCTTTGTTTTGGCTGCATTGGAAAATAACGATCCGCTTGCCAAAGCCTTAAAAGATTCTGGTGCGACTAAAGAATTAATGGAAAAAAACCATTGAAGATATGCGCGGTGGACAGAAAGTCGATGATCCTAATGCAGAAGATCAACGTCAAGCACTGAAAAAGTTTACCGTTGATTTAACCGAACGTGCAGAACAAGGTAAATTAGACCCTGTTATTGGCCGTGACGAAGAAATCCGCCGCACGATCCAAGTTTTACAACGCCGTTCTAAAAATAACCCCGTACTTATTGGTGAACCCGGTGTAGGTAAAACGGCTATTGTCGAAGGCTTAGCACAACGCATTGTTAATGGTGAAGTCCCTGAAGGGATTAAAAATAAACGGGTATTATCATTAGACATGGGCTCGTTAATAGCGGGCGCCAAATATCGCGGCGAATTTGAAGAACGCTTAAAAGCGGTATTAAATGAACTCTCTCAAGAAGAAGGCCAAGTCATTCTCTTTATTGATGAGCTGCATACCATGGTCGGCGCAGGTAAAGGTGAGGGGGCAATGGATGCGGGTAATATGCTCAAACCTGCATTAGCACGCGGTGATTTACATTGTGTCGGTGCAACAACTCTGGATGAATATCGTCAATATATTGAAAAAGATGCAGCACTAGAACGTCGCTTTCAAAAAGTGATTGTTGATGAGCCCAGTGTTGAAGACACTATTGCTATTTTACGTGGTTTAAAAGAGCGCTACGAATTACATCACCATGTGGAAATTACCGATCCTGCCATTGTAGCCGCGGCAACTATGTCACATCGTTATATTTCTGATCGAAAACTACCCGATAAAGCCATCGACTTAATTGATGAAGCTGCGTCGAGTATTAGAATGCAAATTGACTCTAAACCTGAAGCTCTCGATCGATTAGAGCGTCGTGCTATTCAGCTTAAATTAGAAGAGCAGGCGTTAAGTAAAGAGTCTGATGAGGCCAGCCGTAAACGTCTCGAGTTTTTGCAACTTGAGTTAAGAGACGTTGCAAGTAAAGCGGCTGAGATGAATGAAATTTGGCATACCGAAAAAGCTGCATTAGCGGGAACCCAACACATTAAAGCCGATTTAGAACAGGCAAGAATGGACTTAGAAGTGGCTAGGCGTGCGGGTGATTTAACGCGGATGTCAGAATTGCAGTATGGACGGATCCCTGAACTTGAAAAACAGTTAGATTTAGCCTCACAGGCTGAAATGCAAGACATGACATTGCTGCGCAATAAAGTGACCGATGTTGAAATTGCCGAAGTGTTATCAAAAGCTACTGGTATACCTGTATCAAAAATGCTTGAAGGTGAACGAGAAAAGCTATTGCACATGGAAGATGCGCTTCATCATCGTGTTATTGGTCAAAATGAAGCTGTTGATGCAGTCGCTAATGCCATTCGTCGAAGTCGTGCAGGACTTGCTGATCCTCAACGTCCAATCGGCTCGTTTTTATTTCTTGGTCCAACCGGCGTCGGTAAAACTGAGTTGTGCAAAGCATTAGCCAAGTTTTTGTTTGATACTGAGTCAGCCTTGGTGCGTATTGATATGTCTGAGTTTATGGAAAAGCACACAGTCTCTCGTCTAGTTGGTGCACCTCCAGGTTATGTTGGCTATGAAGAAGGTGGATATTTAACCGAAACCGTTCGACGTAAACCTTACTCAGTCATTTTGTTAGATGAAGTTGAGAAAGCACATCCAGACGTATTTAATGTATTACTGCAAGTCTTAGATGATGGTCGGTTAACCGACGGCCAAGGCAGAACGGTTGACTTTAAAAACACTGTTATCATTATGACCTCAAATCTCGGTTCAGATATTATCCAAGAGGGTTTTGGTCATACAAGTTATGAGGATATGAAAGCGGGAGTCATGAATGTGGTAATGCAGAGTTTTCGTCCTGAGTTTTTAAATCGCATCGATGAGTCTGTGGTATTCCATCCCTTAGATGCAGAAAACATTAAACACATTGCCAGTATTCAATTCGAGTTACTGCGCAAGCGTTTGATTGAAAAAGAGTTCGATATAGAGTTATCTGATGACGCATTATCTTTAATTGCTGAAGCTGGATTTGATCCTGTATATGGTGCAAGGCCATTAAAACGAGCATTGCAACAAGAAGTAGAAAATCCTTTAGCGCAAAAACTACTTCGCGGCCAATTACTGCCAGGTAAAATGATTAAAGTCGTTGTGGAAGATGGCAAGCTAGCCTTCATTCAATAAGACTCGCTAACCTGGACATCTAAAGTGGTTATAACAAAGGGAGCATTTGCTCCCTTTTTCGATTATTGACTCTGACAAAATAAGCTGACTCGCTCGGTATTTTCGGCTATTGCAGCTTGTCTTTGCTCTTCCGTCATCGCAACAGTCTCACCAGTGTCTTTATTTTGTTGATTTAACTTGCTGTGAGTCTGTAACACATTGAGGCTATGTTTAGCATTTTCACAGATATCTTTGGCTTGTTGCTTATCTTTTTCGTTGATAATTTTTGCCGATTTCTCTAGTTCAGTCTCAACCTTAGTAGAAGATTTTTTTTGGGGCACATAAGTGCCAATTTTTGCGGGTTCCATATCTTCAGTATAAATTTTGCGAGCATCTACATTTGAGGGTTGTTGCTGACTGTAATGTACAACTCCAGCATCATCTACCCAAGTGTAAATAGTCCCTGCTAATAAGGATGTGCTAAATGCTAAAGCGGCTAAACTGATAACTAAACGCATAATTCCCATTTGAGTATCCTAGAGCTAATTGACGTTATGCTTGAACGTTTCAAAATATGCTATCTTTGAGTATAAATCCAACATCTGCAACGATAGTGTATAAAGTGTATGCAAAATTCACCCAATCACCCAGTAAAAAATAAAGGTATTTACTTATTACCTAACTTATTTACCACAGCTGGATTGTTTTCCGGTTTCTATGCTGTCATTTCATCTATGAATGGTCACTTCGAGTCTGCTGCTATTGCTATCTTTATTGCCATGATTTGTGACGGACTTGATGGCAGGGTTGCTAGGCTAACAAATACTCAAAGTGATTTTGGTGCTGAATATGATAGCTTGGCCGATATGGTCTCATTTGGCATGGCTCCAGCTATTCTTGTCTACAACTGGGCTTTACAGGATTTAGGTAAAATAGGTTGGTTAGCGGCATTTATCTATTGTGCATGCGCAGCATTAAGATTAGCTCGATTTAATACTCAGGTTGGTGTTGCTGACAAACGATTTTTTCAAGGCCTTGCCAGTCCAGCTGCTGCGGCATTAATTGCTGGCAGTATTTGGAGTGGATCCGAATATAAGCTCGATCCTACAGACATAAATTATCTCGCGGCGTTAATAACGACAATGACTGGACTGCTCATGGTCAGTAATTTTCGCTATCACTCGTTTAAGGAAGTTGATTGGCGAGGAAAAGTGAATTTTGTCGTGATGTTATTGCTGGTGGGGGTATTTGTCATTATCTCTGTTGAACCTGCTATTATCCTTTGCCTTGGTTTCTATATATATGCACTATCTGGTCCTGTGATTACTATTAACACCATAAAGAAGTTAAAAGTAGCGCACATGGTTGGTGATGAGCCGATCGCACCAGACCTACAACAAACCCCAATTCCAGATTCGTCAAATGACATCACTCACGCAGATGGTAATAGCCATAATGCAAATAAGAAAAGTGAAACTTAAAATACACTCAATTATTAGCATAGTGCTTATCCACAGGGGTCACCGTTATTGCTAATAGGTACAAAGAGTAAAGCCAGCTAACATTTTCTCGCAAAACTTAATAAAATAATGTCTTTTTCGTCCAATCCTTAAAGTTTGTACTATAGTTTTTATCCCTATTGGTATTAAAAGGGGATCTGGGTGATTCCAAGGTTCCAGTTACCAATAGCTATTTTGCATAAAAATAAACCTCATTGAATGATTTTAGTACTGTGTTGTTTGAATAGTGTTCGGTTGAATGCTATTTTGCTAAAAACGTTTAAAAAGGCCTTGCACAAAATCTTGTGGTGCCTATAATGCGCATCCACTGACACGGCAGACAGCGAATGCGGTCACCGAGTTGGGTTGAGTTAAGTGGTTAATATCACTGGATTCAAGGCGAAAAGAAAGTTTGAAAAAACACTTGACGCCGACACGGGAAAGCGTAGAATACGCACCCCAAGCCAACGACCTAGCGTCTTACGGCGATGTCTGAAAAATCGACATCACGTTCTTTAACAATCTAAACAAGAAATCTGTGTGGACATTCACAGGTATTGAGTTATTCGAAATTGTCTTCTGTTCTTCGGAATGTTGGCAATCAAAAAATTTACACTCAATGCAACGATGAATGTTCATAGTAATATGTACAAAG